>CADBPJ010000240.1 GCA_902796445.1 uncultured Ruminococcus sp.
TCCATATTCTTTAAAGAGTTCTACAGGCTTACCTGACTTTCCGTAGCGGTCTGTGCCTATAATCTTAACAGGACATGGTGCGTTCTCACATACAACCTCCGATACCGCACTGCCAAGTCCGCCCATAATATAATGCTCCTCTGCCGTTACGATAGCGCCTGTTTCACGTGATGCCTTTATTATTATATCCTTATATATCGGTTTTATTGTATGGATATTGATAACTCGTGCATCAATACCGTCAGCCTTAAGCATCTCTGCGGCTTTCATCGCCTCTTGTACCATAAGCCCTGTTGCTATGATTGAAGCATCGTTTCCGCCCTTTAATGTTACTCCCTTTCCAAGCTCAAACTTGTAATCAGCACCATTGACGTCCTCTACCGCAAGTCTGCCAAATCGCATATATACAGGTCCGTTATGGTCGATAGCCGCCTTAACTGCAAGCTGTGCTTCTATATCGTCTGCGGGGTTTATGATTACCATACCCGGGATTGTACGCATCAGAGCCAAATCCTCAAGACACTGATGTGTTGCGCCGTCCTCACCTACTGATATTCCCGCATGAGTTGCACCGATTTTCACGTTAAGCGATGGATAGCCGATTGTGTTTCTTATCTGCTCAAAAGCACGTCCTGCCGCAAACATAGCGAATGTTGATGCAAATGCAATCTTGCCCGTTGTTGCAAGTCCTGCCGCAACACACATCATATTTGCCTCAGCTATTCCGCAGTTTATAAAACGCTCGGGATATTCCTGCTTAAATGTATTTGTCATAGTTGATTTTGAAAGGTCTGCATCAAGCACAACTACTCTCTCGTCCTTGCCGTACTTAACCAATGCCTCACCATATGATACTCTTGTCGCCTTTGCCATTATAGTGTCGCCTCCAATTCTGCTATTTTCGCATCAAGCTCTGCTATAGCCTGATTAAATTGCTCCTCCTTCGGAGCCGCACCGTGCCAGCCCGCCTCATTTTCCATAAATGATACATTCTTACCCTTTACAGAGTTCATAATAACTGCCGTTGGTTTGCCTTTGCAAGCCTTCGCCGCATTTACTGCCGCTTCAAGCTCATTAAAATCGTGTGCATTGCAGGTAATTACATTCCAGCCAAAAGCCTCAAATTTCTTGTCAATAGGTGTCGGGTTCATTACCTTTGTAACATCACCGTCTATCTGCAAGCCGTTAAAATCAACAAATATTGTAAAGTTATCAAGCTTATAGTGCGGGGCAAACATAGCCTGTTCCCATACCTGACCTTCTTCAAGCTCACCATCACCAAGAACAGAATATACTCTGTAATCCTTATTATCAAGCTTAGCTGAAAGTGCCATACCGCCTGCGACCGATACACCCTGTCCCAATGAGCCTGTTGACATATCAACACCAGGGATATGCTTCATATCAGGGTGTCCCTGCATATAGCTGTCGCATTTTCTCAATGTGTACACGTCCTCCACAGGGAAAAATCCGCGTTCTGCCAATGTAGCATAAAGTGCGGGGGCTGTATGTCCCTTAGAAAGAACAAATCTGTCACGGTCTGCCATTTTGGGGTTTTTCGGGTCAATGTTCATCACATCAAAATACAAATATGTCAATACATCTGCAACCGACAGTGAACCGCCGGGGTGTCCTGACTGTGCATTATATATTCCCGTAAGTGCATGCTTACGGACTCTGTTTGCGATAATTGCTAACTCTGTAGCACGCTTTTTATCCATCTTATTTATCCTCCTTATGTTAAAGCATTTCTGCCATAAATTCGTATGTTATTTCGCCCCATCCAGGCAAGCCTTCATGTCCAAAATCAGGATATATTACCTGTGACTTTTTGCAGGTCATTTTATTATATGCCGCAAACTGCGTTGATGGCGGACATACATTATCCATAAGTCCCGTTGCCATTTTTATCTCTGCCTTAATTCTCGGCGCAAGATACTGCAAATCTATATAACCTAATTTCGTAAACCATTCATCTTCACGCTCGTGACGTGGGTCCGTATGTCTGAAAAACTCCTTGAGTTCTGCATATGCATTTATATCAAGATCCATATCCCATACACGTTTATAGTCACACAGGAACGGATATTGAGGTGCCGCCTTTTTAATTCTCGGCTCAAGCGATGCACAAGCTATTGTCAAAGCACCGCCCTGACTTCCGCCAAATGCTCCTACTCTTGTTTCGTCTACACAGTCCATATCCATTGCAAGTCTTGCAAGCTGTGCTGTGTCTAAGAATATATCACGGAACAAGAGCTTTTGCGGATCATCATTTTCAAGGCCTCGGATTATGTGTCCGTGCAATGTATTACCGCATACACCGCCGACATCCTCACTCTTTCCGCCCTGACCTCTTGCGTCCATTGCGTATACAACGAACCCGGAAAGTGCATACCCTAAATAGTCCGACCAACCTCCGCTTGCACCGCTATAGCCATGAAAGTGCAAGACTGCAGGCAGTTTTTCTCCCTCTTTATGGTCGGGTATCAAACATTTTGCGTATACTCTTGCGCCGTTTACACCCGTAAAGTATGTATCGTAGCACTTCACACCCTTAGCCTGAAATTTTGCAGGGATATACTCAGGGTTTGGTGCAGTTTTATCAAGCTCAGCCAAAGCCTTTTCCCAATACGCATCAAAATCTGCGGGTTTTGGGTTTGTCCCCTGATATGTTTTTAGTTCTTCTAACGGTTTATCTATTAAAGGCACAATTATTCTCCTCTCTCTATCGTCTTGTATGCCATTTCCATTATCTTATCAAGACGATCTGTTTCATTTCTTACATATAGCCAACCAAGCAAAGCCTCAAAGCCTGTTGCGCGGCGATACTCCCCTACCTCCGCATTTTTGGGGACAGTAAAGGATTTCGTGTTTCTGCCGCGCTTGTATGCAGAAAGCTCTTCTTCTGTCAGCTTGTCCTCTATCTCTGCCATTGCAACACTTTGTCCGTGTGCCTTAACATATTTTATCGCCTCAACGTGCAGCTTGTGCGCCGACATATCCTCATTTAGCTTGATAAGTCTTGTACGCACATAAATATCATACAGCGAGTCGCCTATATATGCTAAGACAAGCGGATTGTACTGATTGGCAGGTTTTGTAAACTCCATATTCATTTATAGCTTTATCCATTTTACACCATCGGGTGTATCCTTTAATTCTATTCCCATTTCTTTTAGCTTATCACGGATTGCATCAGCAGTTGCCCAATCCTTTGCACTACGTGCATCGTTTCGCTTTTTTATAAGCTCCTCGACCTCATCATCAAGTGATTTGTCGCTTGTTTTATTAAATAAGCCAAGCACCGCGCCTAATTCGCGGATAAGTGACAGAGTTGCATCTATCGCACCCTTGCCTGATGCACTCGTTATATTCGTGTTTGCCATATACACAATATCAAATATTGCGGCAATAGCATCGGCGGTGTTTAAATCATCATCCATTGCATCACAGAACTTTTTGCGGTAGCCGTTAAGCTCCTGTTCCGTTTTTTCATCGCATGGGGTGTCCTCTGCATTGCCCTTTAAAAATTCAAGGTTGTCTATACACGTATAGACTCTTGCTACGGCTGACTTTGCCTGCTCCATAAGAGTGTCTGCAAAGTTTATCGGACTTCTGTAATGTGCCGAGAGCATAAAGAAACGGACAATCTCGCCGTCATACTCCTTTAAAATGTCACGCACAGTAAAGAAATTGCCGAGA
>CADBPJ010000241.1 GCA_902796445.1 uncultured Ruminococcus sp.
TCAATGGCAATTGGCTATTTCTTGCCTTGATTTTTGAAAAATTAATCGAAATAGCAAAATATTATGATTGGGAATCAATTTTTAGAGATTCCCTGTAATAGAAATGGAGCGTAGTAAATGAGAAATACGATATATGATTTTATCAAAGATGGTGAGGAATGTTACAAGGAAAGAGCTGACAGGGATATTGAGATTAACCGTAAGGGAAATTTTGAAATAATAGCCGTTGATAAAAACGGCAATTTGTTACCCGACGGTCAAATTGCTGACATTAAGATGACGGATTTGGATTTTAATTTCGGGGCGAATATATTCATGTTGGGTGAGTATGAGGAGCCGGAGAAAAATCTTGCATATGAAAATGAGTTTTGCGGCATTTTTAACACTGCAACCGTACCTCTTTATTGGGAAGGTACAGAGCCGAAAAAAGATTATCTTCGATATGACAAGGGAATCCCGCGTGATTGCTACAGACGCCCTCCGGCAGACGAGGTGGTTGAGTTTTGCCAAAAGCACAAGCTCAGAATGAAAGGACATCCGCTGTTTTGGACGGAGTTTGTGCCGGATTGGCTTCCCAACGATTATCGTGAGCTGAAGAAATATATTGTCAAGAGATTTGAGGAAATATCACAGAGATATGCAAAGGATATAGAGTGCTTTGATGTTGTAAATGAGCCTTCACGTTTATATGATGTATATATGAGAGACAGAAAAACTCGTCTGAATGGTGCAATGCTTGTAGAGGATGATTATTGCGTATGGCTCTTTCAGCTTGCAAGAAAGCTGTTTCCGGCGAACAAGCTGATTATTAATGATACCGTTTGGGCGTCCTTCACTGAGTTTAGGGGCAAGTACAGCGGATTTTACCTCAATATAAAGGATTTGCTTAACAGAGGTGTGGAAATTGATGAAATAGGACTACAATGTCATTTGGGTTCTAATGGACCTGAAAATGCATATAATGCTGAAAGGCTTTACGATGTTTTAGATACATATGCCACACTTGGAAAGACAATTAATATTTCGGAAATAAGCATACCGTCGATTTTTGAGGACGGAGAGGATGAGGATTTGCAGGCACTGGCGGCAGAGCAGCTCTATAAGGTTTGCTTTAGCCATCCTGCTGTAACGGGTCTTACGTGGTGGAACTTACCCGATGACGGTGTTATGGCAACAAAGAGAGTGGCAGGTGATGAAAATATGCCGTCTACGGGGCTTTTGAATCCTGATTATTCAGAGAAAAAAGCATATAAGGTCCTTAAAAATCTTATCAAAAACGAGTGGACTACAGAAGAAAAATCAGCAGTTAAAAACGGAACGATAAAATTCAGAGGATTTTACGGCAAGTATAAAATATGTATAAACGGACAATACACGACCGAAATTGATTTTTCAAAAGGTACTTCAAATAAACGAAAAGTGATATTTGACGACATAATGTAATCGAACATTTCGGTTAAGCTCTTAAAATAAAATGAAGAAATCAATATGCGGGATATTTTTTAATCGAGCAATCGGAGAGAATTTAAGTACGCTTAAATGAAACTGACAAGCACCGTACAAGGTTTGAAGTTATATAGAGTTACTCTATATGCTTCTGTTTGTGCGGTGCTTTTTTGTTATGTCTGTGTATTATTAATATCAAGATGCTTTTTCTGATAATCTGAAGGAGTCATACCGGTAATCTTTTTATTTTGTTAATGGTGTACATTATAAGTGCGTTGTTAAGCTCGTGAATTTTATCTGTCATATCATAGGCTATATCGTATAAAAGTGATACAAGCTCATCGGTTCGTTCTACGGAAACAGGCGTAAGAATATCATTATTTTCAAAGGATTTTATATTGCTGACAAGCGTGTTTATCGGATTTAACAAATCACGCGAGAGAAGCAAGTTAAATCCGATTAGTATAATACATGAAATTACACCTGACAAAATCAGGGGATAGTTTGCCATGTTTACCGCGCGGTAAACTACCGGGAGTGCAGTTGTATAAACAACGCTCCATGGCGCATTTCTGAGCGAAACAAAGCAAACGAGAAACTTGTTTTTTGTGTCGATATAAGAGCCGTTTTTTGACTTTAGGTAACCTCTAAAAATTCATAAAAAAAGTGTTGAAACAATCGTCAGATTATGGTATAATAAAGATACTATAATAAAGGCGGTAGAA
>CADBPJ010000242.1 GCA_902796445.1 uncultured Ruminococcus sp.
GGTCGCAAAGAGGTCAATGACCGTATGCGTACACGAGTTGACGGAACAGGTACATATGACAATATCATACCTAAATTCATTGATATGGCAGAGAGCCGTAATCAGGATAACTACTATGTGCGTGGTACATTCACGGCATTTAACAAGGATTTTGCCGAGGACGTAATTCATCTTGCTGACCTTGGATTTAAACAAACAAGCGTAGAGCCTGTTGTTGCCCCATATGAAGAAGACTACGCTTTAACAGAGAACGATATTCCCGAGGTGTTTAGAGAGTATGACAAGCTTGCAGAGGAATATTTAAAACGATGGAAAGAGGGCAACAGTTTTAATTTCTTCCATTTCATGGTTGACCTTGACCAAGGCCCATGTGCTATCAAACGTTTGTCAGGTTGCGGTGCAGGGCACGAGTATTTAGCAGTTGCAGCAAACGGCGATTTGTACCCTTGCCATCAGTTCGTTGGAAATCACGATTTCCTCATGGGGAATGTTTTTGACGGAAATATCAATACAGGAATCCGCGACTACTTTGAAAAGTCTAATATATACACAAAGGACAAATGCAAAAACTGTTTTGCTAAGTTCTACTGCAGCGGCGGTTGCAGTGCCAACGCACAAAACTTTAATGGTGACATCAACAAGCCTTACGATCTTGCATGTGAATTTGAAAAAAAACGTGTAGAATGTGCTATTGCGATAGAGGCGGCGAAAAAATTAAGTTAAGTAAAAATGCAGCATTTTCAATCGAAAATGTTGCATTTTTGCTTATTCGACTTTTGTCATCTCGCCCGTCTTTAGGTCTATTATATAGTATGTGTCATATCTGAACGTGACAGTTTCGTTCTCCTCGTCAATTTTGACATTGTCAAAACGCTTTGTTCCCCACACACTAACCGACTCAAATTTTGATGAATATCGTATACAATCAGCCGTTTTCTTATCAATCCTTACAAGAATTTGATTACTTCCATGCGGAGTACCTTGTGACATATCGAGGAATATATAGTCATCAGTTTCAAAGCTGTCACTTATGGTACAAGCCATATTAACTTTAAAATACTCAAGCCACTCATCTACCGTAGGTATGCTAAGTGTCAGGCTGTCCATAATCTCAGTAAAGAGAGGTAAATTAAACCAACGTATCTGTCCTGCATTGTTTGATACTAACTGCCATACTCCTCCTTCGTCCTGATAGAAGTTTATATCATTAAAGCTATGCTCATATCCTATTACAGTACCATTATATGTAATCTCGTGTATGCCCGTTTCTCTTACATATTGAGCCGTCCAATCACTGTGTATGGGATTTTTCTCAACCTCTGCAACGTAGTTGTTTATAAATACATTTATTTGTTTTTCACGCGCTAACTGTCTTGCTTCATACTGATTGTCAAATATCACGTCAAGACTTATTGTTCGTGCATCGGGATCCCACGTGTATTTCGCTCCATACTCCGACCATTCCCTGTCATTGCCCACATCCTCAATAGCAACTGCCATTTTGCCGTTTAATGCAAAGCATGGGATTTTTGTTCCGCGAAAGTATGTTACTATATCCGTTTCATAAACATTCCCCAATACTCGCCCGGGCTTGTCAGGCTCAACATCATAGCTGTCACTATTAAGCCAATACATATAACAGCTAAGCGTACGTAACGGATCGGAATATTCATAATTATCGGTTATATCCTCGATTATAAAGGCGGTCTTTCCGTCAAGACTGTATGATGGTATCTCCGTTCCGTTTATGTATGCCTTAATATCCGTTGAATATATCTTACCGATAACATCACCTGTCTTGGCAGATACGGCCGATATGCACATTAAAAAGACTATGGCTGTCAATGTCGTTATTTTTTTCATAATATCCCCCCTTTAATACTTAAGGGGCTGTTGCGTTAAGTAACAGCCCCTTATCATTAATAATTTTCTGCGTGTACCTCAAAGTAGCTCTGAGGATGTGCGCATGTCGGGCAAACCTCAGGAGCTTCTGTACCAACCACAATATGTCCGCAGTTACGGCACTCCCAAACCTTAACCTCACTCTTCTTAAATACCTCTGCTGTTTCAACATTCTTTAGTAATGCGCGGTATCTTTCCTCGTGATGCTTTTCAATCTCTGCTACAAGTCTGAATTTCTCTGCAAGCTCGGAAAAGCCCTCCTCCTCAGCAGTTTTTGCAAAGCCTGCATACATATCTGTCCACTCATAGTTCTCGCCGGATGCTGCATCAGCAAGGTTCTGTGCTGTGTCGCCAATTCCTTCCAATTCCTTAAACCACATCTTTGCGTGTTCTTTTTCGTTATCGGCTGTCTTCTGGAATAATGCAGCTATCTGTTCATAGCCTTCCTTCTTAGCCTTTGACGCGAAATATGTGTATTTATTTCTCGCCTGTGACTCACCTGCAAACGCCGCCTGTAGATTCTTCTCCGTCTGTGTACCTGAATATTTACTCATTTTATATCACTCCTTGTATAAATTTATTGCACTTATTATATCATTTTTATTAAATAAAGTCAATACAAAATCAACAGGTTTTATTGGAAATCAATTATAAGAAGACTTTCCATACTTCGCTCCTTTTATCAAACCAAACTCTCCAAAGCGAGTTTGCACATCACTTCTTCACTATTACTTATTACTTTCCAAAAATCGACAAATATTTAGTAAATAGTGAATAGGTAATAGTGAAAAAGTAAAATCGACAAGTTTCTTGCGAACCTTGTCGATTTTTGGTGCGAGGGACCGGACTTGAACCGGCACGGGTTAACCACACGCCCCTCAAACGTGCGCGTCTGCCTATTCCGCCACCCTCGCATATGATGTATTATAACAGATAATACATATTTTGTCAATACCTTTTTATGAGTTTTTATTGATTTTAATATATATTTATGGTATACTGCAAGTAAGAAACTCACAAATACGGAGGATAAAATGAAAAAGATATTTATACTATGCAGTGTCATATTTACACTGTTTTGCACATCTACATATGCCATAAACAGTGAATGGGCAGAAGAAAGCGTACAAAAAGCTCAATCTGCCGGGATACTGACATCCGTTCAAGCATCGTCCGACTTAACAAAGCCTATCACAAGATTGGATATTGCAATACTTTCCGTAAAAGCATACATAAACGCAACAGGCTATGAAATGGGTAACGTCAAGTCGCATTTTACCGATACGAATAATCCATATACCGAAACTGCTTATCAGTTAGGCATACTATACGGCACAAGCGATACGGAGTTCACGCCATATAACAACACAACACGACAGGAAATGTCAAAAATAATCCTGTCACTGAGGTCGGTAATACATGGTGAGGAATTAATACTTCCACATAACCCGCAATCCGAGTTTACAGACTTTGACAAGCTTGCCCAATGGGCAAAGCCATATGTTGCAAAGGCTGCCCAAGACGGACTTATAATGGGCTACCCTGACGGACGTTTTGGCGGTGATATAAACATAACATGGGAACAGTCAATCTCTTTGATTACAAGATGTACTGAACTGAAAGATGGTGCAGAAATCCCCACACTTGATGCATCTCCAAAACAGGAAATAAACCTGTCAGGCTATGTTGGCACAGTAGAACATGGCACAACACGTATAAAGTGGGATCATCCGTCTTACAGCACTAATGTAACCGTAACATTAGATCGAAATTCATACTACGAAGGAGACATTGCACCGCTCATACAAACATATCAGGCATCAGGTTATATTGACCTCACACTCTATCCAAACCGCAAATACACGATTACAGTAGATGGCGGTGTGTCAAAAACCTTCTGCACATCAGAGGTTATACCTGAAGGTGCCGATGCTATACAAGCATCTTACCCTACAACGCAAGACGAGGCTGAACCGCTTATGGTAACTGTAACAGTCCCTGTATGGCGACTTTCGGGCGGTGAAAAGGTTTCATCTACTGCAAGCTTTAAAGTTCACAATGCGATAGCCGACAAGATAAAGCTTGTATTTGAAGAAATTTATAATGGTGATGAAAAATTTCCTATAAAAGACGTTGGAGGCTATGCATGGCGAGGCGGCAGGAGTGAACATAACGGCGGAACTGCTATTGATATTAATTACGCAGAAAACTATTGCATATACAATAATGGTAATGTTATCGGATCTTATTGGAAGCCATACGAGGACCCATATTCAATAACACCACATGGTGATGTTGTGAACGCATTTGAACGTCACGGATTTACATGGGGCGGTGATGCATGGCGTAACCCCAAAGATTATATGCATTTTTCATACCTTGGCACATAAGTGGATAAAAAAAGGGCACTGACTATTTAACGGCGAACGAAAACCGCTCAACAGCAATACTGTTGGGCGGTTTTCATTCGTTCTTCACTATTTTTTGCATCCCCTATGGAGATTATTAGCTTTCTTGACTATCCCTTATTCTTCGTCATCGTCCATATCGAACTCTAACTCGATTTCCTTATGGCAGTTGGGACATACGATGTTGCCCTCTTCATCAAGCATTCCGAAGTCGACCACAACGTCCTCGCCACATTCGGGACACATTATCTCAAATAAATCATCTTCGTCCTCGTCATAGAACTCGTCAAGAAAATCATCATCGAAATCATCTTCTTCGTCAAAATCCTCATACTCGTCCATACTGTCAAGCTCATCAAATAAACACTCAATATCAGTTTCTGCAAGACCAAGCTCGTTATCAAGCTCCTCGATGATCGTTTCAAGCTCATCATTCTTTGCCCACAATGCTTCAATTTCATCAGCAGCATCAGTAAGTACATCAATAAGCTTTGTAATAAGCTTTCCTTCATCTGACTTTTCTGATAAGTTCATACCCTCGGCAAGACCTTTGAGGTATGCTACTCTGTTTGATATATCACTCATATATTTACCCTCCTATGTTGGGATTTTTGTTCTTTACAAATCATATTTGCAAAGTAGATTGCCATTAGTAGACGCGATGGTGTATGTTTATACTGCAAGCGGCTAATAATGGTAAGATACGCAAAAATTTACTTTGTAACACGCTCCATATACTCGCCTGTTCGTGTATCAACTCTGATTATATCTGAGCCGTCTACAAATAATGGTACCTGTATAACTGCACCTGTTTCAAGAGTTGCAGGCTTTGTTGCACCTGTTGCAGTGTTTCCTGCAAAGCCAGGCTCTGTTTCTGCGATTGCAAGCTCTACGAAGGTTGGAGGCTCGATATCGAATACCTTGCCCTTGTATGAAAGAATTTTACATACATCATTTTCCTTAACAAATTTCATTTTATCAGCTATTTCATTCATAGCAATCGGAAGCATATCAAATGTTTCCTGATCCATAAAATAGTACAAGTCTCCGTCATTGTATGAATACTGCATATCACGTCTTTCAACAAATGCATTCTCAAACTTCTCTGTAGGTCTGAAAGACTTTTCAACAACACTGCCTGTAATAACGTTCTTCATCTTTGTTCTTACAAAAGCTGCGCCCTTACCAGGCTTTACGTGCTGGAATTCAACTACCTGCCAAACTCCACCATCCATTTCAAATGTAACACCGTTTCTAAAATCACCTGCGGTTACCATAATATCATTCCTTTCCACCCTCTGTTTTTGAGGGGTTTATCTTAATCATAATTTCTGTATAGCATAAGCTACTATATACATACATATATTTTACCAAATTTTCCTGCAAAATGCAAGCTTTTTTTTCATCAAATATGCTTAGATTACAATAAGCTCTTTTGGTGAATGTGTTAAATTGATTATCTCACCGTCACAAACAGCTATTAAATCCTCTATCCTTACACCGCCCCAGCCGTCAATATATATACCCGGCTCAACACTCAACACACATCCGTCCTCTAAAATATCTGTGCTTTTGGGTGAAAATACAGGATTTTCGTGGATTTCCACTCCAACGCTGTGACCAAGAGAGTGCGTAAAATACTCACCATATCCACCATCCACAATAACATCACGGGCAAGCTTGTCTATATCGGCACAGTTCATACCCGATTTAATACTGTCTAAAGCCGTATTTTGTGCCTTTAGGACAAGGTCATACACCTCTTTTTGTTTTGCATCAGGAGTGCCGAACACGACAGTTCTTGTCATATCCGAGCAGTAGCCTTTATATACACAGCCAAAATCAAGTGTAAGAAAATCGCCCTTGCCGATAAGCTTACCGCTTGCTGTACCGTGAGGCATAGCACTACGCAGACCTGATGCTGCAATCGTTTCAAAAGACAAGCCTGATGCACACTGACGTTTCATATAGGTTTCGAGCTCTATTGCTACATCACGCTCGCTCATTCCTGTTTTGAGAATTTTTAGAATATGCGAAAATGCTTCATCTCCTATTTTTTCTGCCTCGGAAATTAGCTTTATTTCTTCTTTGTCCTTAATCCTTCTTGGCTTGTCTATATCACTTTGTCCTGCTGCAAACTCTTTATTTTTAATATTCCCCAAAATCCGTTGATACATTCCATAGGTAAGTTTGTTTTCCTCAAAACGTATCGTATCACAGTCTATTAAGTTAAATATATATTCCCAGCCTTTTTTTATATCTATAATCTCGAAATCAGGTGATTGGATTTTTGCCTGAATAAAATATCTTGAGTCTGTTATAATATAACGCTCTGTTTTTGTCATAAGCAAAAATGCGTCTTCTGATGTAAAACCGCTGTAATAAAATATGTTTGGGTATCCGCTTATAAATACACCGCAACCATCAGGCAATCCGTTAAAAAGTCTGTCAATCCTCGACTGCATCGCAAAGTGCCTCCAATGCAAGATCATAGCCCTTAAAGCCCAAACCACAAATCTGTCCTAAACATTCCGCCACAAGCACAGACGTATGTCTGAACTCCTCACGTTTATGTATATTTGAAATATGCACCTCTATTGTAGGAATTTTTACCGAGCCTAAAGCATCACGAATTGCATACGAATAGTGCGTGAACGCACCCGGGTTTATAATTATACCGTCATATACACCATATGCCTGTTGGATTTTGTCGCATATTTCGCCCTCGTAATTACTCTGGACAAAATCTACCTGACAGTTCAGTTCATCTGCCTTTTTTCTGATTTGCTCATACAGTGTATTAAGAGTGGCACTGCCGTACACCTCAGGCTCACGCACACCAAGCATATTCAGATTAACCCCGTTTATTACAAGAAATTTCTTCATAAGGATATTCCTCCTATTATAATTTTTCTATTTCAGAAAGCAGTTCCTGTACTGCTATTCTTTCAGGCACCTTTTTAAATGGTATGCCCTTTTTGAACAGCAAACACTCGCCCTTACCGCCTGCTAAGCCTATGTCCGCATCACGTGCTTCACCTGGTCCGTTTACCGCACAGCCCATTACTGCAACCTTGATTTTTTTATTTACATTCTGTAAATTCTTCTCAACTTCGTTTGCAATGTTTATAAGGTCTACTTGCGTTCTTCCGCAGGTGGGACACGAAACAAACTCTACCTTGTCCTCACACATTCCTAAAACACCAAGTATATCCTTAGCAAGGTATATTTCCTTTACAGGATCTGCCGTAAGTGATACACGCATTGTATCGCCTATTCCCTCGGACAGCAATGCACCTATACCAACACTTGATTTTACAGTACCCATTCTTTCAGTACCTGATTCAGTTACACCTATATGCAGAGGTATGTCGCATATTCTGGAGAATTTGCGATAGGCCTCAAGCATAACGGGTACGTTTGAAATCTTAATAGATACCACTATATCTGTAAAATTCAAATCATCAAGTATTTCTATATGTCCCAATGCACTCTCCACAAGTGCATCAGCCGTTGCACCGCCGTATTTTGCCACAAGCTCCTTTTCCAATGAGCCTCCGTTTACGCCGATACGTATGGGTATGCCCTTTGCCTTTGCCGCATCGGCTACAAGTTTCACTCTGTCACGGCTTCCTATATTACCTGGGTTTATACGCACCTTGTCAACACCATTTTTTATGCACTCCAATGCAAGCTTGTAGTCAAAATGAATATCTGCAACAAGCGGTATATTTATCTGTTTTTTTATATCGGCTATAGCCTCTGCCGCTGTCATATCAGGAACAGCAACACGGATTATTTCACAGCCTGCCTCCTCCAATGACTTTATCTGTCCGACGGTTGATGCTACATCACGTGTATCGGTATTACACATAGACTGAATGGAAACAGGATTACCACCACCTATCTTTACACCGCCGACATTGACAATTCTTGTCGTTTTCATAGTTGTTCCTTTCATCACATCAAGCCTGATATGAGCTTCATAATATCATTATACGATACAAATATAATAAGAGCGATCAGTAGCATAAAACCTATGCCGTGTACCAAGCCCTCTTTGTCAGGCGGAATACGCTTGCGAGTTATAAGTTCTATGAGCATAAAGAACAAACGTCCGCCATCAAGTGCAGGGATAGGCAAAAGGTTAAATACACCTAAATTGATTGTTAGTAACGCTGTCAGATTAAGCACATAAAGCCAGCTGTTACTACCTGAATTTACAGCTGTATTCACTTCCTTTACAATGCCTACAGGTCCGCTCATCTGGTCAATGCCTATGTCGCCTGTTATCATCTGCCAGAGTGAGTTATAGACAAGCTTTACCACAAATCGTGTCTGATTCCAACACTCGCCCCATATGTTAAATGCATTGACATTTTCCTTTAGAGGTACAAATCCGATTATAAGCCGTTCTATTTTTTCTTCCTTGCCAATAAGATTTTCGTCCTTTTCTATATCCTCACTGTATGGATAGAATTTATCTTCTGTCGTAACTCCGTTTATCTTAGAGGTTACGGCTATTCCGTCCTCCTGATACTTGTATACGGACGTGCTTTTTGTAGGCTTGAAATTAAGTGTCTTTTTCTCGCCGTCACGTTTTATGACAAGCTCACATTCGGTATTCTCTGTAAAATCCTGTGCATATAGTGTTATATCGTTATAGAAATTTACTTTCTTATCATTTATCCTTATAATCTCATCACCAGGCATTAACCCCGACTCTGCAATATAGCTTTTTGGCACTACAGACTCTACCTTGTTTGTTACCATAGGCGATGTCTGGGATATAATTACAATAAAAATCAAAAAACCAAGGATTATGTTGAAAATTCCGCCTGCACCAACCACTATTATACGTTTCCATACTGCCTGATTTGAGAATGCTCTCGGATCATCAGAAACATCGTCCTCGCCCTCGAACTTGCAATATCCGCCGAATGGAATCATACGTAATGAATACTGTATTTCACTTTTCTTGCTTTTCCATATACATGGTCCAAAGCCTATGGCATACTCAAGTATTTTGAAGTTCATCAGCTTTGCCGTTATAAAATGTCCGAACTCATGAAGGGACACCATTATAAGAAACATTAAGATTGTGACTATAGCTGTAATCAAGCTTTATGCCTCCTTTTATATACTATCTCTCTTGCTTCCTTATCAGCATTGTATATATCCGATAAAGTGGGGTTTTTTATGTTTTTATGTGATTGCATTGCATATTCTATCGCCTCGGTGATTTCAAGGTAGCTAAGCTCACCTCTCATAAACAGCTCAACTGCCGCCTCGTCTGATGCATTAAATACTGTTGCCAATGTACCGCCCTCAGTCCCTGCCCATCTTGCAAGCTCCAAGGCATAGAATGTATCAGTATCAGGCTTTTCAAAGGTCAACGATGCATATTCTGTAAGATCAAGGTCATTATCAGGTATTGACATACGTTTTGGGTACGTCAATGCGTACTGAATAGGCACACGCATATCAGGTACGCCAAGCTGGGCAATAACTGCATTGTCCGTAAACTGTACAGCGGAATGAAGTACACTCTGTCTATGTATCAATACCTCAATTTTATCCATAGGTACATCAAAAAGCCATTTTGCCTCTATCATTTCAAGTCCCTTATTGACAAGGGTTGATGAGTCTATGGTAACCTTTGCACCCATATCCCAATTAGGGTTATGCAATGCATCAGCAGGAGTTATATTTAGTAAATCCTCACGTTTCTTGCCATAAAATGTACCGCCTGATGCTGTAAGCAGTATCTTCTTGATTTCTTTTCTATCCGACATTCCCTGCATAGACTGAAAAATAGCTGAATGTTCGCTGTCAACAGGGATTATGCATTTACCGTATTGTTCTTCACATTCTTTTATTATGTTTCCTGCTGCAACAAGTGTTTCCTTGTTCGCAAGTGCAACACGTTTTTTGCTCTTGATTGCAGCGATAGTCGGCTCTATCCCTGCCATACCCACAACCGATACAACAACAGAGTCTGACGCAGGCAATTCTGCCGCCGTAACAATACTATCACCACCGCCCAACACTTTAACTGATGTGTCTTTAATCCTGATTTTTAAATCCTTCGCCGCCGCCTCATCAGCAACACAAACAAGCTCAGGTGAAAATTCACGAGCCTGTTCTTCAAGTAGTTTTATGTTTTTGTTTCCTGTTATTGCAGACACCTTAAATGTATCGTTATGGTCACGTACAATATCAAGTGTCTGCGTTCCTATTGAGCCTGTTGAGCCAAGAATTGATATGTTCATATTAAATCCTTTCTCAAAACTTAAGTTTGAAAGAAAATTGTTCAGATTGTGCGGACGTGCAAGATAGGCGATTTTATTCAAACTTATACCTTATATTATAATGAATTGACATAGATAATATACCACAGGTGAGATGAACAGTACACTATCAAATCTGTCCATAAATCCGCCGTGACCCGGGAAAATCCAGCCATAGTCCTTAATCTGTGCATCACGTTTTATTGCAGATGCCGCCAAATCTCCAAACTGCGACAGAATTGATGCAAACAAGCCTACAATGGCCATATGTATATAATTTCCCGCAGTTGCAGTCATAAATCCGTAACCAAATTTGTCAAGTATAAACATATACAGTACACACAATAACGCTGTACAAATCACAGCACCTACTGAACCTTCGACCGTCTTTTTAGGGCTTACTTTCGGGATAAGCTTGTGCTTGCCTAAGAATGTACCGCAGAAATATGCGGCAGTGTCACTGCCCCATGCGATAATGAATATCAACGCCATAAGCGGTAAGCCCATTTCTATTTCCATTCTCGGTATAAAGCTCATAAAAAGCGTTACGTATATCGCCATAAACTGTGCCGAAAACATTTCTGTATATTTCACTTTCCCGTGCATAGCAATCAAGAATAGCAATGATTGAATAATGGATGCAGCTATTGCCAGCTCAATATGCGAGAATATGATACCCATACCCATAATCACACCCGTTATGTAACCTGACACCTTGACCCCCGCAGATTTTGTAACGGCAGAAAACGATTCATAGACCATACAAAGTATGATAATACCTACACCTATGGCAAATACCGTTTCTCCTGCTATTAATAATCCAATAAATACTATCAATGACACTACCGCCGTAATTATCCTTGTAAGCATTGTTTATCCTCCGTTCAAATTATACTGCACCATATCGCCTGTTGCGATTTTGATACAGTCTTATACATTCGTGTAAATCACGCGGTTTAAAATCAGGCCATGCCTTTTTAACAAATACCATTTCGGCATAACTGACCTGCCAGAGCATAAAGTTTGACAAACGTTGTTCACCGCTTGTTCGTATCAGTAAATCCACATCAGGCTGATTTGCGGTATATAATCCGTTCTCTATGTCCTTTTCACAAATATCCTCAGGGTTAATATTCCCTGCCACAGCTTCACGGCACAAGAGTTTTGCCGAATGAA
>CADBPJ010000243.1 GCA_902796445.1 uncultured Ruminococcus sp.
AATTTGCAGATGAGATGATGGATAAGCCGCAGGCATTTTATGCTTTTGAGATTTTATATTGGTGTGGATTAAGAGTCGGTGAGCTGCTTGCACTTACCCCCCGCAGATTTTGATTTTGAAAAATCAACGCTCAGGGTTAATAAGTCATATCAGAGGCTTGAAGGCGAGGATATTATAACCGATCCGAAAACGCCGTGCAGCATACGCACAATAACAATGCCGGATTTCTTGAAAGAAGAAATTAAAGAGTATATCGGTATGTTATATGGAATCGGAGAAAATGACAGAATCTTCGATTTTACAAAAAGTTTCCTTCATCATGAAATGAAGCGAGGTTCAGAGGCAGCAGGAGTTAAAAAGTTAACTCTGCACCAACTGAGGCATCAAAAGCAGTTTCATTTCTTGATAGATAATGATATTGAAACAACCGAGCAGTTAACCGCCTTCAAGGAAAGTACGGAAAGCAAGATTAATGAGCTAACGCTTAATCGTAGTCGGCTATACAAATTTAATACAAAACATGAAATTGAGAAAATCAACAAGGAACTTCGTGAACTCAGAAAGGATGTGAGAACTTGCAAAAACATTTTTGAAGATTCCGAGCGCATTCAAGAACATCAACATCATATTGCTCAGCTTGAACAACAAGCTCGAAATGCCAATAAACAACGATTTAAAGACAAGGAGAGGTGAATATGAATTTTATAGAAGAATTATATTACGGAAATATCAACCCGAATGAAAAACGGTTTGACAGAGAATCGCAATATTCAAAGGCTTTAGAGCGATTTTGTAAAAATGAAAATAAGCTTACGGAGTCTTTAGAAGGGGATAACCTGAAGTTATTCAATGACTTGGTAAATGTAAGTGATGAAGTAATTGCTTGCACCGGAACGGAGAACTTTAAAATGGGATTTATACTTGGAGTGCAGCTTATGGCAGATTGCTTTAAATATGATGCAAAAACTATATTCAAGGATATTTGAGGAGGTAATCATGAAAACTATAAAAGCTATTGTTATATTATCTGTTTTAACTATTTTCACAACAACTACATATGCAGCAGAGGTGCCGAGAGAATCGACACCCTGCAATGCTACAAATGAAGCAATTATTGTTGCAGAGAGTTTTATTGGTGATATTTTAACCGAAGTGCAGAACGGATTGGAATATGCCGATGCAAGAGTGGAATCAAATCGTATATTCTTTGATGCGTGGCTTAATAATCAAACAAACGGTTATAGCTACGGTGAGCTTGTTGACATTGCCAACGCTGCAATATGGCAATGCCGGGATATGTATCTGCGACCTGATTTTTACGCAAATAACCTCGAAAAAGTCAGAACTATTATTGCACCCGTAATTGAAGACTATAAATCAGGGAAAATTACTTATGCTGAAGCAGAGTTCAACGCTCGAACAAGGATTTATCAATCTGTGAAACCTGATTTTAATCCTGATGTAGAATATATGAAAGATCCTCTTTCGAGAGACATTCCATCGGTGGATAATAGCTTGTTTATTCTTGCGAGAAAACTGCTGTTGGATAGTGAAGCTTAGGACAGAAAAAGTCGACTTGTCGACTAAAAATATCCTAAAAGAGATAAGGTATCAAGATTTAATCGTTTATATCTATACAAAAGTTGAAAATAAGTTGACAAATAGCAAGATATTTGATATAATCTCTATATAAAAGTTGAAAGTGAGGAGTTGCTATGAATTCACTTGATATATTAAGAGAAATATCAAATGAAAATAACGGGCTGATACTTACGAGATTGGCGATTGAAAAAGGAATAAGTCGTTCAAATCTTTCAAAACTATGCGAAAGTGGCAAAATAACAAGAATTGCAAATGGTCAATATGTTTTGTCCGATGACTTGAATGACGAACTGCTGTCTTTGCAAATACGCTCAAAGTACATTGTATTTTCTCATGAAACAGCACTGTTTCTTAACGGAATATCAGAGAGAACACCTTTTGAACATACAGTTACCATACCAACAACGAAAACTTTATCGCCATCTATGAGTGAGAAATGTAAGATTTACTACATCAAGGACGAACTTCATGGTTTAGGAAAAGCACAACTCACTACTCCGATGGGTAACAAGGTCTGGGTGTATGACATTGACAGAACAATTTGCGACATTGTAAGAAGTCGCAGTAGAATGGCAGATGAAACATTTATCACATCTATTAAAAATTATGCCGCAAGTCCCGATAAAAATCTTGCTAATCTTAGTTTGTATGCAAGCAAAATGAAAATTTTATCTCAGGTAAGACAATATTTGGAGGTGTTATTATGAGTAATGC
>CADBPJ010000244.1 GCA_902796445.1 uncultured Ruminococcus sp.
AGTTGTAATTGTAAAACGAAAATTCTTTCCGTGCTTTTTTTTTTTTTTTTTGGCATATTCTGTAATTGCCTTAACTACTTCAAAATTCATCAAAGGCTCACCGCCGAAATAGTCAAGCTCAATGTTCTTTCTGTTTCCGCTGTTGGCGATAACGAAATCAATGGCTTTTTTACCTGTTTCAGCGCTCATTATGCCACGCTCTCCGTGATATTCTCCTGTGCCTGCAAAGCAGTATTTGCAACGCAGATTACAGTCATGTGCAATATGCAGACATAGTGCCTTAACAACACTTTGCTTATTCCAATTCTGTGCAAATTCAAGGTAGCAGTCATCAGTAAACAACTGTCCTTTATTGTAAAGCTCACATATGTCAAGATAGCTGTCTTTGACCTCGTCCTCGGGGTATTTCTTTACTAATTCATCAAATATGAACTTGGGACATTCTCTTTCGGGTGAGAACGGCTCCAATAAATAGTCAAGCATATCATACAGGCAATCGTCAACAACGTGGACGGCGCCCGAATATATGTCAAGAACTATGTTCATATCAAACATTTTATATTTATGTATCACTTGAATTCTATCCTTTCGTAAAAAGTATAACCAAAACAATTCGCTTGGCTTTTGCCAAGCGAATGATGAATTAGTTATTCAGCATGCTCACACTTCTGATTAGCAACTGTACATGAAGTCTTACAAGCTGACTGACAAGATGTCTGGCACTCGCCGCATCCGCCCTTAACAGCTGACTCCTTAAGATTAGCCTTGTTTAAGGTTTTAACGTGTTTCATTGTTTGTACCTCCTCATAAGATAGTAAAGCATTCTGCCATACAAGTATTATATCATATAATTATGAAAAAATAAAGCTTTTTTTTAAAAATTTAGATAAATATTTTTAATTCTATTGACATATACATATATTTGTGCTAAACTAAGTATATAGTTAAATAACAATTCTTCGGGGTAATGTGAAATTCATAACCGACGGTGAGTAAAGCAAAGCTTTATAAGTCCGTGAACCTGTAACAGGTTGATTTGGTGCAAATCCAAGACCGACGGTAGAGTCCGGATGAGAGAAGAAAAGGTCTTTTTTGTGTGTGCACCCTGAGTGAATGTGGGGTGTGTTTTTTGTTGGATGAAAAATATATGCGTCGAGCAATAGAACTTGCGAAAAAGGGCGAGGGATTTACAAACCCAAACCCTATGGTGGGTGCGGTAATTGTAAAAGACGGTAGGATTATCGGTGAGGGTTATCACGAAAGATACGGTGGATTTCACGCAGAGCGTAACGCATTGAAAAATGCTGTTGAACCTGTTTGCGGGGCAGATATGTATGTCACCCTTGAGCCGTGTTCACATCACGGAAAGCAACCGCCATGCTGTGAGGCTGTTGGTGATGCAGGTATAAAAAATGTATATATCGGGTCTGACGACCCCAATCCGCTTGTTTCAGGAAAAGGAATTGAGTATCTGAAAAGTTGTGGTGTGAATGTCAGAACGAATATCTTAAAAGATGAATGTGATGCAATAAATAAAATATTTTTTCATTATATAACAACAAAAACACCATATACAATAATGAAAGCAGGAATGACGATTGACGGAAAGTGTGCAACACGCACAGGCAACTCAAAATGGATTACAAATGAATTATCACGTGAAGATGTGCACAAAACACGCAGACGTGTTGCAGGAATAATGGTTGGGATAAATACTGTATTGGAAGATAACCCGATGCTTAACTGCCGATTGGAAAACCCCAAAAATCCAATACGCATAATATGTGACAGCAAGCTCAGAATACCGTTGGATTGCAATATAGTAAAGACCGCAAACGAAATTCCAACAATAATTGCAACTGTGTCAGGGGACATAGAAAAGACAAAACAGCTTGAAAATTTGGGTATAGATATAATCAGAACAACAGGCGAGAGGGTAAACCTCAAAGCTTTGATGCAAGAGCTTGGACAGCGTGGTATAGACAGTGTTCTTTTGGAGGGTGGAAACACACTCAACGCATCAATGCTTGAAGCAGGACTTGTAAATAAGCTTGAAATATATATCGCACCGAAAATAATCGGAGGTGCTAATTCAAAGCCTGTTGTAGGCGGAGAGGGTGTTGCACTCGTCAAAGATGCATATATGTTTAGTTCGCCGAAGGTTACAATGTTTGGCGAGGATATAAAGATAGAGTATGAGAGGGAATAATATGTTCACAGGAATTATAGAAGAAGAGGGCTATATCGAGCATATAACAGAGGGTGCAAAATCCTGTAGGTTAAAGATACGTGCAGATAAGATTTTTGATGATTTAAAAATCGGTGACAGTGTTGCGGTGAACGGTGTGTGTCTTACGGCGTGTGAGATTGCAAAGCCGTATTTTACCGCAGATGTTATGGCAGAAACTATGCGAAAAACAGCCATAGGTGCATTGGTAAAGGGGAGCAAGGTAAACCTTGAACGTGCAATGCAGTTGGGCGGAAGATTTGGCGGACATATTGTGTCGGGACATATTGACGGCACAGGTACGGTTATTGATATGGTGCGTGAGGACAATGCAGTATTGGTAACGATTTCTGCAAGCCCTGATATTATGGAATATATAGTAATGAAAGGGTCGGTGGCACTTGACGGAATAAGTCTAACTGTAGCAGATGTTAAAAATGACAGGTTTATGGTATCTGTAATACCCCACACAGCCTCCCAAACAACAATTCTTGGCAAGAGAGCAGGGGATAGGATAAACATAGAATGTGACGTGATAGGCAAATATGTAAAACAGTTTACTGATAAAAAGCAAAGCGGAATTACGATGGATTTTTTAAGAGAAAACGGATTTTAAAGGAGTGAGTGACATGAAATTTAATACAATAGAGCAGGCATTGGAGGATTTAAGAAACGGTAAGGTAATCCTATGCACAGACGATGAGGACAGAGAAAATGAGGGCGATTTAATTTGTGCGGCAGAGTTTGCGACAACGGAAAATGTCAATTTTATGGCGTGTGATGCAAAGGGACTTATATGTATGCCGATGAGTCATGAATATATAGTAAAGCTTGGCTTACGTCCTATGGTTGCCAATAATACAGATAACCACGAAACTGCATTTACGGAGTCGATTGACCATATTGATACAACAACGGGTATAAGCGCAGAAGAACGGGGTTTTACTGCAAGAATGACAGTTAGTGATAATGTAAAACCATCAGATTTACGCAGACCTGGCCATATGTTTCCGCTTGAGGCAAAGACAGGCGGAGTGTTTGAAAGAAACGGTCATACTGAAGCAACAGTTGATTTGTGTCGCCTTGCAGGGTTAAAAACTGTGGGCTTGTGCTGTGAAATAATGCGTGAGGACGGAACAATGATGCGCGGCGAGGAGCTTACGGAATTTGCCAAAAAGCATAATCTTACTTTTATATGCATACGTGACCTTATAGCATACAGACGCCGACATGAAGTATTTATGAAACGTGAGGCAGAGGCGAGCCTGCCAACAAAATACGGCAAGTTTAAAATTATGGGATTTACAAATGAGATTACAGGTAAATCACATATTGCACTTGTAAAAGGCGATGTCGCAAACGGTGAGCCTGTATTGTGCCGTGTACATTCAGAGTGTATGACAGGTGATGTGTTCGGTTCATGCCGTTGTGACTGTGGTGAACAGCTCTCTGAAGCAATGCGTTCGATTGAAAAAGAGGGCAGGGGAATAATAGTATATCTTCGTCAGGAGGGCAGAGGTATAGGACTTATAAATAAAATCAAGGCATATACCTTGCAAGAGAACGGGTATGATACTGTTGAGGCAAATATTGAGCTTGGTTTTCCGCCTGATTTGCGTGACTACAGCGAGGGTGCACAGATATTACGTGACCTTGGTGTATCAAAGCTTAGGATTATGACAAACAATCCTGAAAAGATAACTGATTTATCTGAGTACGGTTTGGAAATAGTGGAGCGTGTACCTATAAAGATACCCGCAAAGCAAGAAAATGAGTTTTATTTAAAAACGAAACAGAACAAAATGGGACATTTATTCAAATATTAAGGAGGAAAAGAAGATGAATGTACTTGAAGGAAAATTAAACGGAGAGGGTTTAAAAATTGCATTGGTTGCATCAAGATTTAATGAGTTTATCACATCGAAGCTCATAGGCGGTGCAGAGGATTGCCTTAAACGTCACGGAGTAAAGGGTGAGGATATTACACTTGTATGGGTACCCGGTGCATTTGAAATACCTGTAATGGCTAAAAAGCTTGCTGAGAATGATGAGTATGATGCAGTTATCTGTTTGGGAGCGGTTATTCGCGGTGCAACATATCATTACGAAATGGTATGCAACGAGGCGGCAAAGGGTATTGCACAAGCATCAATGGCAACAGGTAAGCCTGTATTATTTGGTGTAATCACAACCGATACAATAGAACAGGCAATCGAACGTGCAGGCACAAAGGCAGGAAATAAGGGATATGACTGTGCTATGTCAGCAATAGAAATGGCTAATTTATTTAAAAATTTAAAATAGTAATAACCGATTCTTTCAGCGCCTAACGAACAAAATCAATCCGAGGTGTACACAAAGTACAACCTCGGACTTTGGGTGCTATGCACTTGATTTTGTCCGTTATCCATCTGAAACTCCTCGGTTAAAGAGGACTATATTATGAATAAAAAAATATTAAACATATTAAATACTACCTCAGGTCAGCTTATATTCGCACTCCTTTCAGGATTAGGTTATTTTATGATTATGGGTGGCTGGATAATGGACTTTTCAAATGGACAGTGGCTGATGCTCCTGTATCTTGCACCCATCATCATATGCGGTGCGGCACTTGTGATAGTTAAGCTTATGAAATCTGCCCGAGAGAATGAAAATAAAGGAACAATACTTAAAATATTTTGGCTGCACGTAGCTGTAATATTGATAGGGGTTGTATTTGTGATAGCAAGATTTCAATAAAAAAGTGGCTGATGCCACTTTTTTATATAAACAGGTTATTACTGATTTCCGTCACATCGCCTGCGCCCATAGTGAATATTATATCACCCGGCTCGGCAGTTTCTTTTATATAGTTCTCAATATCCTTGAAATCGTCCATATACTTTGCATCAATACCGCGTTCATATATTTCGTTTGCAAGTCTGTCAGGGTCTGTCTCACCATCATATACTTCACGTGCGGCATATATATGTGTTAAAATCAATTCGTCTGCATCATCAAA
>CADBPJ010000245.1 GCA_902796445.1 uncultured Ruminococcus sp.
AAATCAAAGGCTTTTTTAATCTCAGTAGGAGTTGCGGTTTTTATGCCGTTTCTTGCGGCTATAATTCGTTCCTGTATTTCGTCAAGAGAATAGCCTTTACCAAGTCCGTCAAAGCGTATGGGATATTTACCATACGGTGGAAGGACAGAGGGGTGTGCATATTTTCCTTGTCTGCGTTTTATCTCATATCCACGCTGTTCCAAGTTCCTCCAAAAGTCTTTCATTGTGTAGGAGCATTTTATAATCTCGTCAAGTTCTTCACGAAGCTGTCCTCTTATGGTAGGTCTGCCTTCTTTCTCGGCTCTCCATTCTCCATAGTGCTTGCCTTTGCCTTTTGGCTTGTCGATGACAGACAAATTATTTTCTCTGCACAGCCTATCCGATGTAAGCCTTATTCTGTTATAGTAGCTTTCCGGGGAAGAGTGATATTTGCTTCCGTCAATGCACGAAACGGAATTTATAACGATATGATTATGCAAGTGCTGTGTATCAAGGTGCGTTCCGATTACTACCTCAAAATCTGTACCGAAACATTCCTTAGCAAACTGTACACCGATAGCGTGTGCCTGTTCGGGTGTAACCTCGCCGGGCCTGAAGGATTGTATAAAGTGGTAGCCTAAAACTCCGTCTGTCTTATCCCAACGCTCTTTGGTTTCCTTCATTTCTCTGTATGCTGCTTTAAGGCTTGAACAGTTAAGGCACGATTGCATCAATCTCTGCTCTACCTTGTTCGGATTGATGACATAATCAATAACTCCGTCAAGGTCGGTTTTCCTTTCGTTTGCAGCATAGGTTACGCTGTACCATAGGTTTTTGTTTATAGGAATAATTTTTGTAATAGCCATTATACTTTTTTCACCTCCCTGTATAAATTTGTAAGTGCCTCACGCACGTTCTGCACCTCGTTTATGTAAATCGTACCAAGTCCGTTTGCTTTATATGCAAGCTGATTTACATTGTTGCCGATAGCAGAAAGCTCCCTTAAAATTTTTGTATATTCATCGGGCGGGCGTGGGCGGATTTCGTTCCCCATAATGAGCTTGCGAACATACGGCTCTTTTTTTAGCCCTGCAAGCTGAGCACATTTTTCTAAATGCTCCTGTTCTTCTTTGGTAAGACGAATGAGCATTGATTCTGTTCTTTTCCGCAAGAAAAAACACCTCGTTTCAAAACGCTGAAAGCGGGGGTTTCAGGGGCATAGCCCCAGACAAGCTGCATTTGGATAGCCAAATGCTATGCTTGCCACATATCAAAACCGTACACGGGTTTTGATATTACCACCGCCCGCCCAAAGCGTTATATATGTCGCTTAGTCCGCTTCGGGACATATCCCTGCATAAATACACTCGTCACATTCAAACTCACAATTTTCAATGTTCTGCGGTTTTCTGACGATTGTTTCCAATCTGTTCATTTCAAAATCGTCCATTACTGATAATGCGGTTTTAACTGTGATTTTGCTTTTATCGGGGAGCCTGTCTTCTGCTGTGATAAAGACATAATCTATATCGTCCTTATCAAGATGTATGCTGATTTTATCTCCGTTGTAAATTTTTACGGCTTCCTTTACAGCTTCTTCGGGGCTGTCAGCTCTCACATCCAAGTATTTTTCTGCCGTTACAGCCAATGCAATTTCATAAGTTTTTTTAGTATCTTTCTGCATAATGCTTTCCCTCCTATGTAAATTACAGAATGTGCCTTGTTGCATAAATTCTTACACCGATTTCATCTGCAAAGTGTTCTACATCTACATCATAAAAATGCTTAAACCCATCTTCTACGGGATAGCGGTAAATAACCCTTTCGGTTTGTTCTCCGTCTGTTACCGACATCTGACACGCAAAAGTTACTGCAAGCGACATATCCTCCAAAAGCCACAGTTCGTAGATTTCAAAAATATCACTTATAGAGGAAGTGCTTTTATTTACGGTGTGTTCAAGCAAAATGCCGTTTTTTCCAAACAGGCGGTTATGCTTTAAATTATGAGCCATTTCGTTTGTGCCGCTTGCCTCAAATGTGCAAATAGGCTCAAATTTCCAATAAAGTGCAGGATCAATATCGTAATCCCACAAGATTGTTTTTATTGCGGCATTTGCATCATCGGAATCAATGGCGATTGCATGACAAAATTCCGTAATGCTTTTTCTGAGCAATTCCATATTGCTCGGCTTCTGTGCTTCGTTTGCACCTTTGTTAAAAAATAGTTTGTTTCTCATTGTTTTGTACCTCGTCTTTCATAAGATTTTTATATAGAAAAAGTCTGCCGTTTTTACACAGCAGACTGATTCCACAATGGGTTAAAAGTGCATTTTAGATATTGATAGGTTTCATAGGTGATTTGCCCGTTATAAAACATCAGTTTAAGTTGATAGAGTTGTTCTGTATATGTTCTGAGTATATTACAATGCGGTGCAAAATTCATATATACCTGTCCGTCTGTTCTTATCATACCAATTCCATATACAGCATCCAATTTCATCAAAAGCTGCATTGCTGCCGCTTCGTTTTCAATAGTGGGAGCAGATATGGCATATTTGCTTACACCAAGAGTATTCGCCATATTTTGCAACAATTTTTCGTTTGGTGTTCGTAAATTGTTTTCATACTGCCACACTCTTACATCTGCGTTTTCCTCATTTAATCCAAGTCTGATTCCAAACTCTTTCATTGTTAAGCCTAACTGATTACGGCATAATTTAATTGTTTTTCCAGGAGAATACATTTCCGGGGTGAATATTTTTTCCATACTAACCTACCTTTCCGGCTCTTGCCGTTTTTTGTTTATATTTTGTTCCTCGGCTTCTTTTACAAGCTTTTCAGCATATTGATTAACCGTGTCAGAAAGGTCTTCCATATAGGAGCAATCCCTTTCTTGCCATTCGTTAAAGCAAGCAGACACGGGGTAATCGGTTTTTAAGAGAGCCGCTAACTGTTTGTCTGATAAATTGGCATATTCAAGCGTTACAAGAATATCATCTCGCATTGTTATCTCATAAGCCTTTTGAATAATCTTATCAGGCGGCTTTGCTTTCATCTGCTCAATATAATTGTCCTGTTCTTTTCTTGCCTTATCAAGCAGCAGATTTTTTAAATATGCGGTGTTGCTCATTTTTATCTCTCCAATCCTACAACTTTTTTAAGCGGTATTTCTGCATCTTCGTCCGGCTCTCCGAGTTCCGCACCCTCACGGTCAGGCTTATCCATATTGAGTAAGGCTTCCACAACTGCAAGTCGGTCAAGCTTCTCTGCAAGCTCTGCCTCCTGCGGAAATTCCTTTTGACTTTCAACCTTTGCAAGCTCAAACTGATTTTTAACCTCCGTCAGATGCTCCTTTGTTGCTTCAAGCCTTTTTTCAATTCCTTCAAGGGCATTGTCAAGCCTTTGGATATTGCCGTGAACATCTGTACCAAGCTCTATTTTATGGCTTAAATTACCCTTTAAGGCTACATTAAATACCTTTGAAAATTCATCAAAAGACAGTTCCATAGAAAATCCCCTGTAATCGCCTATAACAACAGGCTCAGGGGATTTCATAGTTCTGCACCTTTCAAGCAGGGCTTTTCCGGCATCTTCTTTTTCGGTATAGGTAACGCCATCAACGGTCATTGGATTAAAATAATCGTCTTTTTTAGGATATTGCTTTACTGTTTCAATATCCCTTTCATAACCGCTGATACGCTCCGTAACATCTGCTATCTGCTTTGGATAGTATTTTATAACCTTGTCCTCAAGGTCATATTTTGTTGTAAGGAAGCTCGATTTTATCAGCTTCAGCTTTGCAATCTGCGTATCCAAGTCCATTTTTTCCTTAATGTGCGGGTTGCCTGTTGCAAGAGCTTTAATTTCTGCATAAGAAAGAGCCGTTTCGTCAATATCCGCTGCACTTCTTGCCGGAGTTTTGCTTGTCATAATCTTCGATATGAATTTTTGTTTATTCTCCACAAGCTGCCACATATAGCTGTCAAAGGTATCTTTGGTTACATATCGGCAGATATGAACATCGGGGTTCGTATTGCCTTGCCGTATAATTCGTCCTGCTCGCTGTAGGCTAAGTACCCGGCGCCTTATCATATTTCTATGACAGGTTTCCGAATACTCGCCCCGGAACCGTGCTTACACCTCTCAATGTACACGGCTCCCCATTTATAAACTCAGTCTAATTTCCCACAGTGTAATTTCTTATGACATTCTCTGCATAAGGCAAGTGTTTTTCTTTGTCTTGCTATCATAAGTGTTTCCCAAAAACTCTTGCCTTGAAGGTCTTTAAGCCTGTGAACGTGATGTATTTCTATCGGCGTATCTGTTCTGCCGCAGATTTCACATTTTCCAGCCTTCAACCTGTCTATAAGACTGGTACTGCTAAAATATTTAATATCGCATTGAATTTCGTCCTCATTTGGATAAAACGCCTTTTCCTGCCGCTTAAAACCTTGATTGTAAAACACTCTGACACATTCAACTCCTTTAGAGTTTACAAACTTAACAGCAAAGTCTTTACCATATCTGAATTTGTTGATAATCTTGTGCATTGATGTTCTGTACTTTGTACCGTAGGTTTTGTACATACTGTATTCCAAAATATATTTGTAACTGTTTATTAACGAGCTGTTGTTGGCTATACAATAATAGTTATAAAACCCTCGTATCTTACTGTTGTACCAATCAAGAATTTCTAAGTCATCGCAATCCTTTAATCTGTAAATTGCTTGCGGTTTCCATATTTCCTTTCCGTTTTGATATATGAATTTCATTGCACCCGCATCTATCAATCGTTTTTTGATTACATCGCTTGATACTTCTAATACTACGCGTCCTGTGTAATTTCTTACAAGTCTGCCTATTTTGTCTCTTTTGCTAAGGTTGCTCTGTCTGACTCTGATTTCAAAACTAAGGAATTTTGCGCTTTTTTGAGCATTGGTAATAAGAGTTTTTTCTTCTGACAGCTCTAACTGTAGTTTTTCATAGAGAAAATTCTTAAAATCTTCTTTAATCCTTTTACAATCATCCTTTGAACCAATAACTCCGCAAAGCCAATCATCAGCATATCTGACATAAAACAGGCGTGCGTAATCTTTGTCCATAGGGTCGCTATGAGGAATATTAACTCTTTCTTTTTCCAACTGCCGTATAATCGCAACAGCATTTTGTTTTTCCGTATCATCTGCGGCATTTTTCAATGCATTTCGTGCATTACGCAGATTAACTTCATTTTTGCGATATTCTGTTGTACGCTTACGTCTTTCGCCTTTATTAAAGCCTTTAATATATTCACTTACATATTTATCAAATTTATCCAAATAAATGTTAGCCAATATTGGACTGATTATTCCACCTTGCGGCGTACCCGAATAGGTATTATGAAAAGTCCAATCCTCCATATATCCCGCATTAAGAAACTTTCGTATAAGCCGCAGAAATCTTTCATCTTTTATGCGCTCACTCAAAATGTTTATCAGAATATTATGATTTATGTTATCAAAGAAGCCTTTTATATCTCCTTCGATAAACCATTTTACTCCTGTAAATGTCTTTTGAATTTTAGTAAGAGCTGTATGACAGCTTCTGTTAGGTCTGAAGCCGTGAGAGGTATGTTCAAAATATCCCTCATAAATTGCTTCTAAAATCATTTTAATAACTTCCTGAAGTAATTTATCATCAAAAGACGGAATACCAAGCGGACGCATTTTTCCGTTTTTCTTTGGTATATACGTTCTTCTTGCAGGTTTAGGCTGATAGCTTTCATCTTTGAGCGAAAGTATGATTTTTCGTATTCTTTCCATACTCATACCGTCAACGGTTTTATGGTCAGTACCTTTTGTCATACTTCCGTCATTTGAATAAATGTTTTGATACGCAATTAAATACATTTCCTCATTATAGAGTAAACGATATAAGCGTTCATATTTATAGTCCTTTTTATTACTGTGTTTTATTAGACTGATTAACACATTTTCAGGATTTCTCATAATGTATCACACATTTTCCTTTCTATAATGTTAATGTTATAAACTGTTTCCCTTCGCCGTGTAATAGCCGTTAACTATCTCTGACTACTATGGAAACTCCGTTACCATATCAAATATTCATAAGCCTTCTGCTTAATAGCTTGTATAATTTTACAAGCATTTTGACTTAGGTAATCCCCGTTTAGCAATATAATAACTGTTTGGCGCGTTTGGTTGTCGGATACGACTTCCATCCTTTTATGCTTATTGCATATACGTCGCAGTCTATCTCTGCCAATGCTCCTGAACAGCGGAACATCGGTACTGCGATATGACGATTTATAACTACCTTACGTCACAGTCCCGACACTGACCGTTTGGACTATCGTTCAACCAGTATGGGCTTTATCCTCATACCAAACTTTTCATCTCCCCATTCAGTCGCAGCTTGGTAGTTAGCTGACTTATGGCTTTACCGACGTGCTATGTTCCCTGATATTTGGTTTCCCTCACAGGTAAATCGGTTGATGATAAACACACCGTTTAATTTCCACCTCCTTTTAACGGTGTTGAGATACTTGTTTACTACCTTGCCATAGGTAGATTTATTATATCGCCTTTACGGGCGCACGTTCAAGGTCAGCGGGCCGCCAAGGACAATCAAGGTCGTGTGAAGCATACAAAAGTCTTTGCACATTCGTACCGGCTCCCATCTTCGGTGTAGAGCCGAGCAGTATTCTTACATCGCCCTTACGAACCTTTGAAAACAGTTCTTTTTTCTTAACCTCTGTATCTGCCTTATGTATAAATTCAATCTCCTGATCTGGAACACCGTTTTTAATAAGTTTGTTGCGTATGTCATTATACACATCAAAATTTCCGTCATCTTTGGGAGTCGATAAATCACAGAACACAAGCTGAGTGGAGCGTTTATCTGCCGTTTGCTGCCATATACCAAAAACCTCTCTTGCACAGTTTGATACCTTTGAATTTTCATCATCGGGCAAGAGTGGGTTTATAAGTCTTTGGTCAAGTGCCAGCTTTCGTCCGTCATTTGTTATTTTGAGCATATTATCAACAGTAGGATCGACTTTCTTATCCCTTACATCTTCAGCACGCTCCGCAAGAGCCTTTACCATTTCCTTTTGTATTTCGGTAGGCTCTACGGCAATAGTTTTATAATGCGGTATAGGAGTAGGAAGATTAAGCATATCAGCCGTTTGAATATCCGCAACATCCTTAAACATTGACATAAGCTCCGGCAGATTAAAGAATTTTGCAAACCTCGTTTTAGCTCGGTAGCCTGTACCCTCCGGGGCAAGCTCTATTGCCGTTATGGTTTCACCGAAGGTAGATGCCCAAGCATCAAAGTGTTGCAGATGTTTCTCTTGCAGAGCTTTATACTGTAAATACCTCTGCATTGTGTAAAGCTCAACCATACTGTTTGATACAGGAGTACCCGTTGCAAAAATAACACCCTTATTTCCGGTGATTTCATCAAGATACTGTGTTTTCATAAAAAGGTCTGATGATTTCTGTGCTTCAGTTTGTGCTATACCACCGACATTACGCATTTTGGTATAAAGGTAAAGATTTTTGTAGTAGTGAGCTTCATCAATGAAAATCCTGTCAACTCCAAGCTCTTCAAAGGTTACAACATCGTCCTTGCGGCTTTGGTCATTGAGCTTTGCAAGTTTCCCCTGTATAGCTCTTTGAGATTTTACCAACTGCTTTACGGTATATCTTTCAGCCTTTTGTGCCTTTAATTCAATAATACCGTCCATAATCTCCTTTAGCTGACCTTCTAAAATCTTTCTCTGCCGTTCAACAGACATTGGGATTTTTTCAAACTGACTGTGCCCGATAATAACCGCATCGTAATCTCCTGTTGCAATTCTGCCACAAAACTTTTTACGGTTCTTTGTTTCAAAGTCCTTTTTGGTAGCAACAAGGATATTTGCCGCCGGATAAAGCTGTAAAAATTCGCTTGCCCATTGCTCGGTTAAGTGATTTGGAACAACAAAAAGGGACTTATTACAAAGTCCCAAGCGTTTACTTTCCATAGCAGCCGCAACCATAGTCCAAGTTTTTCCGGCTCCGACCACATGACCGAGCAGAGAGTTGCCGCCGTACATTATTCTTGCAACGGCATTTTTTTGATGCTGACGGAGTTCTATTTCGGGGTTCATACCACTAAAATTGATATGGCTTCCGTCATATTCACGGGGGCGATTAGAATTAAATCTCTCGTTGTATAGAGTTGTAAGCCGTTCTCTGCGTTCCGGGCTTTTCCATATCCAATTATCAAATTCTGCTTTTATAAGGTCTTGCTTCTGCTGTGCAAGGGTTGTTTCCTTGCGGTTGAGAACGGCAACTCTTTTTCCGTTCTCATCCTCGTGATAATCAAATATGCGTACATCTTTAAGATTTAAGGTTTCCTCAATAATCTTATATGCACTTGCACGGGAAGTACCATAAGTGCTGACTGCCTTAATGCCTTTATCAGCACTTTTTTCGCTTACATTCCATTCGCCCGTGATTTCTGAGTATTTAATATCAACTCTTTGTCTTGCATAGTATGATGTACCAAGCAATTCAAAGGTAAATTCTTTTATATACTCAGGCGGTATCCAAGTAGAGCCAAGCCTTACTGTGATTTCACTTGCGGTCAAGTCCTGCGGTTGCACTTTTTCAAGTGCTTCTGCGTGGGGCTTGAACCTGTCATCTTTTTCTGCAAGCCATTTTGCCGTTTTATACTTATCTCTTACATTACCCGAAAGAAATTCGTCTGCGGTCAGGTATTTATCGTGAATATTACTGCCCTCGACATAGGAATAATTTAAAAAAATTACACCCTTTAATTCGTTTACAAGTTCATCTTCGGTTTTGCCCGTCAATGACATCATAAAGTCCATATCAACCTTTGCTTTTTCTGAAAGGGATACGGCAAGGGCTTCGGATGCGGTATCAACGCTTTTTATCTCCTGCTTTGCACCGATAGTCCGTTTTGTGAACATATCGGCTTTGCGTTCAAGCTCTCCGTTTTCGTCAATGACTTCAAGGGAGCATAATAGGAAGTAACTGCTGTCATCGGAGAATGCCATAGCGTTTCCACGGGAGTTTATAAGACCGTATTTTTTAGTGAAATCATCATATAAACGATTTAACTTTTCCTGCTGTTCCTTTATATCATAATCAGAATATCCCTCTTTTTGGTAATCAATAAGCTGACGGACACAATCACGGATTGCAACCATACCTTTTATGCGGTTTTCTGCCGTTGCGTTCATTTCCACTTTACGCATTGTACTGTTTTCACGGAAGTAAATATTTCCGTCAACAATGGCATAGCTGAAATTCTTTACATTTGGATCTGCGGGAATTGTCATTTCCGCATCGCTTGAAACATCTGCATATTCATATTCGGATATTGTTGCGTGAATGTTTTGTATTGCTTCGTCAAGCTGATTTGCAAGGCTTTCATCTTCATACGGGGTACAGGTAGGAGTGGGACCGAACGGACCGCTTACCATTTCCAAGCTGCCGAGTATCATATCAGGATTATCTGCGAAATACTGATTGACCGTGATACCGTTTTCAAGTGTTCCGAGATGTACCCAATCCGGCATAATATCTGTCATTTTATCTCTTATCTGCAAAAAGAGTATATCTGCCGTGACTTCCGTTCCGGCATTCGCCTTAAAAGCATTATTGGGAAGTCTTACAGCACCTATAAGGTCGGCTCTCTGTGCAATATACTTTCGCACATTGGAATTTTTCTTATCCATTGTACCGCTTGAAGTAATAAATGCCACAATACCGCCGGGGCGAACCTTATCAAGAGTTTTTGCAAAAAAGTAATCGTGTATCAGAAAATTATGCTTATTATATTTTTTGTCTGCAACCTTGTAATCTCCAAAGGGGACATTACCTATGGCAACATCAAAAAAACTATCGGGAAGTGTAGTATCTTCATAGCCCTGTATAGCAACAGAGTTTTTCTGATATAACTGCTGTGCAATTCTGCCCGTGATACTGTCAATCTCGATACCGTAAATTTTGCTTTCGCTCATACTGTCAGGCACAAGCCCCATAAAGTTACCGATACCGCACGAAGGCTCTAAAATATTACCCTGTGTAAAACCTGTATTTTCCAAAGCCTTATACATAGCTTTAATTATTGTGGGAGAGGTATAATGAGCATTTAATGTAGATGCTCTTGCTTGCTCATACTCATCAGGAGTAAGTGCAGCAGACAGTTCCTTATATTCATTGCTCCAATTAGGCTTTCCGTCATCAAAGGCATCTGCAAGACCGCCCCAGCCGACATATTCTGATAAAATTTCCTGTTCCTGTGGCATCGCAAGTCTGTGTTCTGATTCACATTCCTTTAATACTCGTATAGCCTCCATATTCTTGCGGAATTTTTCTTTTGCTCCACCGTACCCAAGCTCGTCATTGTCAATAGCAAAGTTACGGCGTTCTGACATAGGTATTTCGGGATAAACAACAGTATTTGCAACCTTTGATGGCTGAACCCTTTCAAAATCCGGCACAATTTTTTCAGCGTCTTTCTGCTGTTCAAGTGTTGCCTTTACAAATTCAACACTTTCCCTACGAAATATTGGGAATCCTGTACCATTTTCAAAAGTAATATCTTTAAGACTTACCGAACCATATTCATTGATACTATCCACAATGAATTTGCGGTCATCAATCGTAATTTCTTTTCCAACAAGCCCTGCCGTTTCATTAACAGGGAACTCATCTTCATTTTCCTCGACATACAAAGCAACAGGATTTTCTTCGCCTTCTTCTGCATTTATAACTTCGACAGGTGCAGTAGATTCAGGCAGTCCCAAAGCTTTATCTCTTGAAATAATCTTGTGTGGGTTTCCGTCATCATCAACCAATATGACATCAAAGCCTTTTTCTGTTAATACTTCAACATTTTCTTCAAGCCTATGCTTAGGGAAGCCGCAAAGAGCATACTCAACACCTTCAACAGTTTTATGTGTTGTATGAAAACCAAGAGTTTCTGCAATGGCTTCCGCATCAGAACCATAGCTTTCATAAAAATCTCCCAAGGGCAAAAGTGCGACAGTTTTTTCATCATCTTCTGCGTGAATACGGGCAAGAAAGTCCGAAAAGGCTTCTTGTTTGGGTTCATCAACTTCAATTATCACGGCATACTCGACACCATATTTTTCAACTCCGGTTTTCTTTATGGACTCAAGCATATCCTCCGGAACTGTCAAGCCATCTGCTAATGTGCCATCTTCATTGAAAGCAAGCATCTCATTAAGGATAAAATCATAAATTTCTTTGCCTTTCCACTCATTTTCTCCGTCTGCTGCTACAACAGTTTCGTTTTGAACACTTACTGCAATATCATCAGCCTTTGAGTAGATAAAGAAATCTTGCAACATATTTGCTTCTTCCATAAGGCTATCTGGCGATTGATAGAATGGTGCAAGCTGCTCATCTGTAAAGTAAATCAAATCATCAAAGCTCATTCCGTAAAGTTCTTTTTCTATCAGCTCCGAAAGAGAACTATATTTAAGTTCTTCAACCAACTTATTATCAATATTCCGTATGATTTTATGATTGATTAGGTCTGCTTCAACATCAATAAAATGCTTTCCGTCCTCGGTTTCCGTAAAGGCAAGAGAAACGGAAGTCAGGTCAGAAAAATCAGCTTCGTCACCTTCAAATTCTTCTTTGGAATATTCATTGATGACACGCATAGCTTCTTTGAGGTCTTTTACAGAGTTTGGTGCAGTTCTGTCAATGCCGGGGAATAGGTTAAAGTTACCCTCCATATATTTTTCAAGGGTATCTCTCGCTCTGATACGCCATTCATAATCTCTGTCATCAGTGAGAGTTTCGCTTAAAAGGATGTTAAGTTCCTCAAATATTTCCTCCATCTGTACAGGTGATTTTATTTTTTCATCAATCACTTTCATAGCATCACCATAATAATTCATATCACTTGGATATGGTCTGTATTGACCGTCTTGAATACGATTATGAAAAGCATAGTAAATTGCAGCAGCTACTTCTTTACGCTCATAATCGGGAATGTTTTTAATATCTTTTTCAGTTAAATATCTGCCTTGTTTTATGAGCTTATCAATACGCTTTTCAGCTTCGTTCCACTTGATATGAACTTCGGCAAGAGGATTGCCAAGCTGACCTCTGCTGAAACGAATACCTTTTGCATCGTGATCCTCATTTCGCTTTCCGTTATAGCTGCCACCCGTGCCATATTCCTTTTTTAAAAATGCAATTCGCTCTTGCTTGTCGGGGTGTTCTGCAAAGTAGTTATATACTCTGTATCTTCCGTCTTGCATACTCGTACCGCCACGAAAGAGATTGTCGATTTCATCTTCGGATATAAACCTTACCGGAGGAACATACGAAAGATTTTCTGCGGTGTATTCTTTACGGGGGATATATAAATCCTCAACCATTTGAGCAACTCTATATGGGTTATTAAGTCCTCTGAAACGAACAATATCTGTGTTTTCATCATAAAGTTCACAGATTTTCTTCATAAGCTCATTTACATCATTAAGTCCATTTGGTGTTTTGAGATATGCTTCAATTCTTGAAACATTATCAGGATAACTACCCGTACTGTTATATACAGATTCAGTAAAAAGTTCATTGAGTTCAGGATATTCGTCAAAATTCATATCCCTTCTCATATCCCAAAACCTATCAGCAGTTCTGTTATACAGATATTTGGGAATTTGTATTAAAACATCTGTCGGTGCAAATCTGCCAACATCCAAAAGTTCATCAATTCTCCGGGCAACATCTTCCCAAGAAAGTTCTTGCGTAAAATTATCCCGTGTGCTACTTCCGTAACTGATTCTCATTCCGTCCTTATTCCACCAAGCAGTAACTTTTCTTTCATCAAATATAAAGCCTTTTCCGTCAATGCCGTAGTGGTCTTTCAGGAATGCCACCTTATCTGCAAGTGGTTTATTTTTAGAAAACTCAGCACTTATCATAAGCAGGCTTTCTCTTTCATTTGTTCCGTCACTTAATACCTTATCAATAATCTCCTGAGAAATAGAAAAAGCAGGGCGAATATTGTTTAATCGCTCTGCTTCTCTTGCCATACTGTCGGCAACATTACTTTCTTCAATTAAATCAAAAAGACTTAGCTGAGAACCAACTGTTGAACCACTACCTCTTCGGCGGAATGTCTGAGGTTGTTCATAAGTCCTGTCCACTTCATCGGGTTTTCCGCTTTCAGTTTCTCCGTTATCCCTTCGGCTTTCGCCATCTGCTGTATCATCTGTTCCACTTGCTCTCTCGCTGTCTTGTCTATTTCCAAGAGGTGTGACAGAAGTGTTCCCCGTATCATCATTGCCGAGTACAGGCTGCGGCGGTTCTGCATCAGGTATTTCCTCCGCATCATCCCGTATTTGCCTATCGGCTCTGTCGGGTTCTCCGGCAGCGTGAAGTTTGGTATCTGTATCCCGTTCTCCGTCCTGTATGTGATTTCTGTCATTGTCATCCGTCCTTTCCGTTTCATTATTTACTGGTTCTTGCTCTCTGTTTATATTATACTGCGGTTGGTTTTGTTCTGCAAAAAATTTTTCATTATTTTTTTCTGCAATTTTTTCGGCGGTTATTGTGCTTTGTACCTCCCGCAAAATTTCCTCTGCAAAGCTGCTTACCGCACCACCTAAAATTGACATCGTTTCGGGCGTATTAAAATCCCATAATCCTTCAAAATCCTCACGCACAATATAGTCATCGGGTTCAATCCCCATTCGCACCATTGTCATATATGCAACCGAGGTTTCTGCAATTTGCTGAAATCTTTTGTCAATGTTAAGGTCATCATAGTCTGCTAAAAAGCTATTTTCCTTTGCATATTTCAGTTCGTGCAAATAATCTTCCTTGTTATCAAGGACTATGTTTTGTCCCGTGCATAAAAGGGTATCTGATATAGTTTTGCTCTCATACCAAAAATCTCCGTATCTGTTCTGTAAGGTTTCAGTAACGGCTTCATAGTATTTGTTATCATATTGCCACAGCTTGACATCAATACCGTTGATATGGCGGTTAGTATCGGACACATCAAACACATGGTCGAGATAATATTCGTTGCCGTTCTCACGGAGTAGGGCAATACCTTTCGCTCCTGCGTTAATTCGTCTGCGAAAATGTTTTCCGTTCCATGTATCAAAATCAGCACAGGCTTTTGCATCGGGGCGCTGTGCAAATATCAAAACCTGATCTTCAAACGGATATTTGTATTGCCAAGCAGCAGACCTTAAAAAAGCAATCCAATTCTCGTATGAGCACAATCCGTTTGTGGTAGATTGCGACAGCTCATAAATTCTCTGCAATTTTGTTGCCATTGGTTTTCACCTCTTTTTTATCTGTATTGAATATCTTTTTGTTTGTATAGCTTCTGCACAGCGGTTAGTCCGTCCTGTAGGTTTTTTATTTTGCCGGATTGAATATCGCTTAAAAACATCTCCTTTTTTCTGTCATTTATGCAGTAAGCATATCTGCATACCTTTTGCACAGCACCGAGAGTGTCTTTTTTAGAATTTACAAGCGAATATATATGCTCTCCAAGTTCGTCATCGGGGATAAGCTCTATCTGTAATGTCCTTGCGTTGTCGAGCTTAATTAAGTCCGGCGGTGTCAAAATACCCATTTCTTTTGTTATTTGTTTCAGTTGTTCGCTTCTGCAGGCTAAATCAGCTATTGTTCTGTTTGCAAGAAACCGTATTTTTGCTGTTATCATTTTATCACGCTCCTTGCAGTAGTAATTTATACGGTTATCTTTCCGGCTCTGATTTTTTATGCTTTTTCTCAGGCTCTACTCCGGCAAATTTTTTCAAGGCTTCCATAGTTTCCTTTGTGCAGCCCTCAAAATCGGCTTTACTTTCCATAAAATGCTCTGCCGTATCTCTGAATGTTCCTGTACCTACATCATAAAGACTACCTTTTGCCATACCTTCAAGGTGAGAAAAAAAGTCTTTTGGGTTTTTATACATTTTTGCAGCGTCCTTTATATCTTCCTTATAAATGGTAAGCTCTACAAGTTGTCCGCCTGCGTTTGCATCGGGATTATAATACATTTCCATTATGCTGTCATTGGTTATGTAAAATTTGTCTTTGTCAATTTCGGCATAATTTTTCTCAACAAACTGTAAATCACGATATTTTGTGAGCAGTTCCTTGTCATAAGCATATAAGTACAGATTGTATTGTCCCTGTTTTGCATCGCACTTGAAATAATACAGATTTTTATCGGTTGTAACACGATAGCCGCATATTTCACTATCTCCGGCGAATTTCTCCGGTTGTATATCATAAGCGGCATTTTGCATTTTTCTTCGGCTTTGCAAAATAGGAGTATCAGATTGAAAACGGAAGTAGTTAATGATATTGTCAACCTCACGCTTAAAATCATCTGTGTGGAGATTTTTGTAATTGTCCTTGTTTTCTAACATTGCACTTGATTGGAAACGCTCGTCAACGGAATTATCAAAATATCCCCGTATGTAGCATATACAACCTCTGTTTTTGGTTTCATCTTCAGGGCGAAACATATACTCAAACTCTGACTGCTCAATTTTTTCAAGAGTATATGACGGGGTATCTTTCGGGCGATATGTACTGCCACCACGCTCCATAAGCTCCGCAAATTCACATATATGAAATGTATTAACGCCGATTTGCGTATGATATGCGTCAATATATGTGCATTTTCTGTCCGTTTTTGCTCCGTCCGAGAGTGTAACCGTTATGCTTTCTCCGTCCTTTATACGAAAAAGCTCGTTATATTTGCTGTCTATAAATCGTATTTCTTTTTGTTCCATTATCTTTCAGCCTCCTTTGGCGGTTTCTTTTTAGTGTCAATCTTCGGAGGGTTTCTGCTATCAATAGCTGTGTACTTTCCCGTATATCCAAACAGTTCATTTTCACCGGGTACATACAGTTTGCCGTTTTCGTAACACCTGAACACATCACAAGCTGCACCTTTTGTAGCATCCATAAAGCTGCGGTATGTGTATGGTCTTTTATCTCCATTACGGGTTTTAAAATTTAACTCACGGTCATTCCATAATGTTCTGCTGAAATCTCGCTTGCTTTTCGGTGGGAATACACCAACACCAAGAAAATGCTTGCCTCCATATTCAAATACATTTTCATTCCTGTAAAATTCATTTGTTACGGCAATTCGTTTTTCAGTCCATTCGGGATAGTACTCCGGTTTCAATTCTCCGAGTATGTCGCTGCGGTCAAACTGTGTTTTTATACCCGTTGCAAGATAGTCAGCATATATTGACATCCCACGGCCTTCGGGGATTGCACCGTTACCACCTTTACAAAAAATAATCTGATTTATGTCCGTTCTGTATTCAGGGCGGAGAGCTTCGGCATTAACCACAAGAATTTTCCCGATAAGATTTTCGCTGAAAATATCAGTTTTACACATATCGGAGGTTATCATTTTTCGATCATTACTGATTTTGTCCTGTGCTTCAATGGTGTTTTTAATTTGTCTTTTTAATCTGTCAGAAAAAATATCTGCAATTTCAAGAAAATTATCGCCTACAACTGCATTTTTATATACTTCTAAAATAAAGTTGCGTTCCGCATAGCAAGTCATATAGAATTTGCCTTCGGCATCGTTCATATTTACTCCGAGCAGCAGTTCCTTGTCACCGATATATACAGCATTTTTAATTTCATAACCGCCTATAATTCGTGGGGCTTGGTTATTCTGTTTCATCAGCGTTCAGCCTCCTTGCGTTTTTCTCTTTTCTTTTTCGTCAAGCGTTCTTTTACATAGTCACGCTTCATATATTCCTTTTGATATTCAGCGTTTTTTTCTTTATTATCAATACGCCATTGTTTTGTTCGTTGCCTGTAATAGTCTGCGTTCTCATTGTAATTTTGCTTTTGTTTATTGATAATTTCATTAAAATTATTCACTGAAACACCAAACTTTTTTAAAAGTTCCGCATCTATCGGAACACCGCTTTTAAGGCAATAATAAACGGCGTTTATTGTTTCAACATCTGCCTGTTTCAATTTTTACCTCTCCTTGGATAATAGATTTTTTCGCCCGTTTCTTTATAATGCTTATAGTTAAAGGGCGGATTCTTGTCATATTCTTCTTCAAGCTGCTTATGTGTTTTATAAAAGCTACATTCTTTTCCGTCACAAATACGCTCTGTAAGAACACGGCAAGCCATAGGACTATAAGCAAAACAGTCCTTTTTAGTCATTAAAATCACTCTCAATCTCTTTAAGTTCAATAGTGCTTACTATCCTGTAACCGTATTTGTTTGCAAGAGCTTTCATTTCAGCTATGAGGTTTCGCCGTTCCTCTTGACGAACATTTTTCAATGCTTCGTATGCGGTCAAATCAGTATATCCGCTGTCATTGTATCTCATATCGGGGGTTCGCTTACTTGTCATACGCATCACCTCTCAGGCTCAGACTTTTTATGCTTTTTGTTCTGCTCGCAAAATCTTACTTTATCAAGAGCACGCTCACAAAAGTCCTTTTGTGCATTTAGCAAAGAAGTGAAATAATGTCCCCAATAATAATCATTTTTATTGTTACATTCCCAAGTTACAAAATTATCAGCCGACTTTTCGTGTACACCGAGTACAATTTCTGATTTTCCGATTGTAATTGAATTTGTAATTATATATCCTTCGTTTTTTCTCCATTCCATAGTGCTTACCTCCATAAAAATAGCCGACACGCTTTTTATTTGCTGTCGGCATTGGCTGTATTAAGTTTTTCAAGTCTGTCGTCCTCCTCACTTGCTACGATAAAACAACTCATCATTATTACCCCAAAAAGTCCTCCGGCAATGAATGAAAGTATAATCCATAACCACATCATTTTTTATCTCTCCATTTCTTGCTGCCTTTTACGATACCAGCCTTCAAGTAACTTTATGATAGTATCTTCCATCTGCTTCTTTGTAAAACTCTTTGGAAAATACTTTTTGAG
>CADBPJ010000246.1 GCA_902796445.1 uncultured Ruminococcus sp.
ATGCTCAAAATCAATAGGTACATCTATATGACAGGCAGGAATACATCCGCCTGACGGGCCGCCCGTCTGTGCAGCCTTGAATTTTTTTCCGTTAGGCACTCCGCCGCCGATTTCCTCAACTATTTCGCGGAGCGTTGTACCCATTGGTACCTCAACAAGCCCTACGTTCGTAATCTTTCCGCCCAACGCAAAAACCTTCGTACCCTTTGAGGTTTCGGTACCCATACCTGCAAACCACTCGGGACCGTTTAATATTATCTGACAGACGTTTGCGTATGTTTCTACATTATTTAAAATTGTAGGCTTGCCAAAAAGTCCCTTTACCGCAGGGAAAGGAGGACGTGGGCGCGGCTCGCCTCTGTGTCCCTCAATCGAGGTCATAAGTGCAGTTTCCTCACCGCATACAAATGCACCCGCACCAAGCCTTAATTCAATATCAAACGAGAAGTCTGTTCCAAATATGCCCTCACCTAAAAGTCCGTATTCTTTAGCCTGTGCAATAGCTATACGCAATCTTTCAACTGCAACGGGGTATTCCGCTCTTACGTATATATATCCTTTATCCGCGCCTATTGTATAACCCGCAATCGCCATCGCCTCAAGGACTGTATGCGGATCGCCCTCAAGGATTGAACGGTCCATAAATGCACCAGGGTCGCCCTCGTCTGCATTACAGCATACGTATTTCTGTTTTTCGTCCGATGCCATTGCAAATGACCATTTTCTGCCTGTCGGGAAGCCTCCGCCGCCACGGCCTCTTAATCCTGATTTTAACAGCACGTCAATAACGTCCTGTTGTGACATGGACGTCAATACCTTCGCCAATGCCTGATAACCGCCTGTGCCTATGTATTCTTCAATGTTTTCGGGGTCTATAACACCGCAGTTTCTCAGTGCAAGCCTTAACTGCTTTCTGTAGAAATCCGTTTCGTCAAGGGAAATTACCGTTCCGTCCTCTTTTACCGTATCTTCATAGAGCATTTCCTTAACTACGTTTCCATTCTTTAAATGTTCCTCAACAATTCTCGGTATTTCATCAGGAGTAACACGTGCATAGAACGAACCTTCGGGGTACACTATCATAATCGGTCCCAACGAACATAGTCCGAAACAGCCTGTTCTTACAATTTTGACCTCGTTTTCCAGTCCGTTTTTAGCTACCTCATCATACAACGCCTCAATCACCTTTTTACTACCTGATGATGTACAGCCCGTACCGCCGCATATTAAAACCTGACGTTTATATGTACAGTTTTTCGGTATTTCACCGTTATGATGACGCATTTCTATGAGGCCTTGAGTTTTTTCATATATTTGTTTTAATTCATCTATAGTCAACATTCCCATTCACCTCACACTTTCTTTTTTATCATATATTTTTGCAATACAGAGTCAATCTGGTCAACTGTCATTCGTCCATACACATCATCATCAACCATCATAACGGGTGCAAGTCCGCATGCACCTACACATCTGCACGAATCAAGCGAGAAAACACCATCCTCGGTACACTCGCCCACCTTAATTCCGAGCTTTTCTTCAAGTGCATCTAAAATCTTATCCGCACCCTTAACGTAGCATGCAGTACCTAAGCATATGCTTATCCTGTGCTCACCCTTGGGGTTAAGCGAAAACTGCGTGTAAAATGTTGCTACACCGTACACCTCACTAAGGGAAATATCAAGCATATCTGCCACTATGGTTTGTACCTCTATAGGCAAATACCCGTAAATCTCCTGTGCCTTTTGCAATACAGGCATTAAAGCACCAGGTTTATCTTTTTCATTTGCGATAAACTCCCTTAGCTCCATTTCTTGTTTTTTTGTACCTTTAAAATTAGATACAGGTTTCTTTTCCATTTACCTTCCTCCCTACGGTTTTATTACATATCTAATATTATATCACTTTTTAAATCGTATGGATATTGTTAATGATTTATGGAATTTTCACAGAATAATTGGCAATTATGCACAAACTTATTTAGAATAATTTTTCCAAAACAGCTTATGCTACTACAGGAGGTGTAATTATGGATTATTTTAAAATATTTTTATCAAGCTTGTTTTCTATCATAGCGCTGTTTCTTAGTACAAAAATAATAGGAAACAAGCAAATGTCACAGCTTAATATGTTCGATTACATCAACGGTATAACCATAGGCTCAATAGCGGCAGATATGGCGATACATCTTGATAATAATATATTCTATCCCATTATCGCAATTTTTGTTTATACCATAGTAATTGCACTCATAAGTAAGCTCGGCTCAAAGTATATGGGTTTACGCCGCTTCCTTACAGGCACATCAATAATACTTATGGATAAGGGCAAGCTTTACTACAGTAACTTCAAAACAGCAAAGCTTGATTTGAACGAGTTTTTGACACAATGCCGTATAAACGGATATTATGATTTGAACGACATTGAAACGGCGATTTTGGAGCAGAATGGTATGTTATCATTTTTGCCGCGTAGCGTATCACGTCCTGCAACTCCGAAGGATTTATCATTGACACCCGATATAGAGCGACCGTTTTTTACAGTAATTTCAGACGGGAAAATTTTAGAAAAAAATTTAGAACAATCAGGACTTAGCATAAATGAACTTAACTTGCAGTTAAAGGCATTAAAGCTTGAAATCAAGGATGTATTTGCAGGATTTTATGACGGAAAAAAGCTGTCGGTATATCCTCGATATACCGACAGCTTTAAAAATGATATTTCGCAGTAATTAA
>CADBPJ010000247.1 GCA_902796445.1 uncultured Ruminococcus sp.
CAAAAAAAGATATTGGACAACGGTGCAAAATACGTTAAAATCGGCGGTTGTATAGTATATTCAACCTGCACGGTTAATAAAAAAGAAAATGAAGAAATAATTTCCGAATTTTTGAGTAAAAATAAAAATTTTGAAAAGACATACGAAAAAACTTTCTATCCCAACATTGATGGATGCGACGGATTTTATGTATGCAGGTTAAATAAGAATGATTGATTTAAAAGATTTTGAATACGCAGAACTTGAAGAATTTATTGTTGGGCTTGGTGAGAAGAAATTCCGTGCCGCACAAATATTTAAGTGGCTCCATGAGGGCGTTACAAGCTATGACGAAATGACAGATATTTCTAAATCACTTCGTGAAAAATTAAAGGAAGTAAGCTATGTTTCAACACTTGAAACAGAATGTAAGCTTGTATCAAAAATTGATGGTACAGTAAAATATCTTTTTCGTCTGCCTGACGGGAACTGTATTGAAAGTGTCGTTATGCGTTATCATCATGGACTTACTATCTGTATATCTTCACAGATAGGTTGCAGAATGGGTTGTCGTTTCTGTGCATCTACCATCGGCGGTTTATACAGGTCCTTAACTGCGGGCGAAATTCTTAATCAGGTTCTTTTTGCACAAAAGGATATGGGTGAGCGTATATCAAATATTGTTCTTATGGGCATTGGTGAGCCTCTTGATAATTACGATAATGTAGTGAAATTTTTACATAATGTAAATCATGAAAAGGGTATCAATATAGGATTACGTCACATCACATTGTCAACCTGCGGTGTGGTGCCGGGCATATACAGGCTTGCAAATGAAGATATGCCCATAACCCTTACAATTTCACTGCATGCACCAAATGATGAGATACGTGATAGTATAATGCCTATAAATCATAAGTATAAAACAGATGAACTATTAAAGGCTTGTAAATACTATAAAGAGAAAACAAACAGACGTATAAGCTTTGAGTATTCACTCATAAGCGGAGTTAATGATTCTTTTGATAATGCACAAGAACTTGCTGATAAAATAAAGGATTTGCAGGCACACGTTAATCTTATACCTGTAAACAAGGTGGAAGAACGTGAATTTAAAAAGGGAACAAAAGCCGAAATTAATTCATTCTTAAAGCATCTTACAGATTGCGGTGTTAATGCTACGATAAGACGTGAATTAGGCTCTGACATATCCGCATCATGCGGACAGTTGAGAAAGAAAACGATGAATATATCGTAAAGAAAGGAGTGCATAATTTGAACATAGAAGCTTTAAGTGATGTCGGACAAGTGCGAAAGATAAACGAAGATAGCTTTGCATATTTTAACTCTGACAAGTATTCATACGCTATTGTCGCCGATGGTATGGGCGGTCATCTTGCAGGTGAGGTTGCAAGTAAAATGGCGGTTGATTTCATAGGTGAATATATACAAGAGCATATTACAGACGATCTTGACCATTTTCAGGTCAAGGAGGTGCTAAATCAAGCATTTTTAAAGTCTAATAATAACATATACAGCTATTCATGTGAAAATGAAAGCGTAATGGGTATGGGAACAACCGCTACAATGTGTCTTGTTCGAGGCGGATATTTGATATATGCACATATTGGCGATTCACGTGCGTATATGATTGGTGACAATATCACTGCAATAACACGTGATCATTCGTACGTCCAGGAGCTTGTGAAGCTGGGACAAATAACACCAGAGGAGGCAAAAACTCATCCGAGACGTAACTATATTACACGTGCAATGGGTGTTGAAAAAGACGTGAAGGCGGACTTGGGTATAAAGACATACAAGGGGGAAAAAATACTTATTTGTTCAGATGGTCTGCATGGCAAGATAGATGATGGGGAACTTTTTGAAAAAGTAAAAGAACTTGACCCGAAAGAATGTGTTAGAGAACTTGTAGCAATGGCAAACGATCGTGGCGGTGAAGATAATATAACTGCCTTAGTTATGGAAGGAGAATAAGGATATGCAAAATAGTGAATATCTTCTGGGAATTACCCTTAACGATAGATACGAAATACTCGAAAAAATAGGCACAGGCGGTATGGCTTTGGTATATAAAGCACACGATAATGTTCTTGACAGAGATGTTGCAATAAAAGCATTGCGTGAAAATTTTGACCACGAGAGTGCCGTTGTATCGAACTTTATAAAAGAAGCACGCTCTTCTGCAAGTCTTGTTCATCCTAATGTTGTATCTGTATATGATGTATGTGAATATGACGGACTAAATTATATGGTAATGGAGCTTGTGAACGGGAAAACTCTTAAAGAATACATAAAGAAAAATCAGCATTTGCCATGGCAGGAATCATGTAATTACGCAATACAGATAGGACAAGGAATACAGGCAGCGCACGAGCGTAATATAATTCATCGTGACATCAAACCTCAGAATATTATAATGGATTCAAGTGGCACATTAAAGGTTACCGACTTCGGTATAGCAAAGGCTATGGAAAGTGATAAAGCGATTGCGGGCGGTACGGCTATGGGTAGTGTGCACTATATTTCTCCTGAGCAGGCGCGTGGCGGATATACAGATTTCCGTTCTGATATTTATTCACTTGGAATTGTGCTTTATGAAATGTTGGCAGGCAGAGTACCGTTTGATGGTGATAATCCTGTATCGGTTGCCTTAATGCATATAGAGGAGGAGCCTATTAACGTTAAATGTGTAAATATGGACGTGCCATCAGATTTAGCATATGTAACTATGAAAGCTATAAATCGTGATCCTGATAAAAGATACCAGAATATGCAGGATTTTATTGACGATTTGCGTGCTGTCCTTGCAGGTGAAACCTTACCCTCAAAGGAAATAGGAATAATATACAGTGAGGACAATGATATGGATAATAAAACAAAAAAAGACGTAAATCAACGTGAGTTACGTTTAAGAGAAAAGAGCAGAGAGAACATTATGAAGAAGAAAACAGAACGAAATGCCGTTATGCTTGCATTTGCAACAGCACTTGCGTTTGTTCTTGTAATATTAGGTATTATATTACTTGTTGCAAATCCGCTTTCTAAAAAAGTGCCTGATTTTGTAGGCTTGACCGTAGAGGAAGCAAATCTTGAGGCACGGAAAAGCGGATATGGTGTAGAGCTTGAATATGAATACAATGATACTGTAGAAAAAGATGTGGTAATTCGTCAGGATCCTGATGCAGGTACAACACTAGATAAACACGAAAAAATCACTTTATATGTTTCTTATGGTGCTACGGGCGGTAAGATAGAAGTTCCTAATCTTAAGAATATGTCAATTGAAGATGCAAAAGATATAATAAATGATTTGAAACTGATGTGCGAGGTGGAATTTGTTGATAGCAAAAGCGAGGCAGGTA
>CADBPJ010000248.1 GCA_902796445.1 uncultured Ruminococcus sp.
ACCTCATGTGTTGGGGAAGAGCCTAATGATATAGGGTATATCACTGCTTTAGGCATTGATAAAACAGATGAGGGCTTCAGATATACCATTCAATTTGCAAATCCCACAAAAATCAGCGGTGGCGCATCCGAAGAGGGAGGCTCGGGCAGTAATATTGTAGAAAATATAGCCGTTGAGGCTCCCACGCTGTACAGTGCAATAAATAATGCAAATACTATTGTGTCTAAAGATTTATCGCTTTCACACGCAAAGCTTATTGTAACATCTGAAGACGCAGCAAAAGAAGGACTTGCAGAAATTGCAGATTCAATAGCAAGAAACAACGATATACGTCCTGATATGTATTTAGCCATAGCAGAAGATGCAGGGGAGTATTTAGAGGGGGTCAAGCCTGTAATAGAATTAAATCCCGTAAAATATTATCAACTCACATACGAAAACAAAAAGGGAGGATCTGTTCCTCAGAACAATGCAAGCAAATTTTACACAGCATATACATCGAAAGACAAAGACTGTGCATTACCATTGGCAGGTGTTGCAGGAATAGATGAGGAGGAGGGAGGTACAACCGATGCAGGCTCAGGTTCAGGGAGTGGTGATGAAAAACCTAAAGAAAACAAGAAAAACAATAATGCAAAAGTAATAGAAGAAGAATTTCAAAAAGGCTCAAAAAATTACTACCCTGGCGAAGCAGGGGTAAAGATAAAAAACAAAAGTGAAGCAATGGGACTTGCCGTCTTTTGTGGGGACACATATATTGGTAAGCTCGGCACAGGCGATGCCTATATATATAACATTTTAATGGGTGATATTACAAACAGCCGGGCAACCTTTTATGATGAGAAAAGTCCTGAAACTCCTATGACTATGAGTCTTGACGAAAAAAATGTACCATCTTACAACATAGACAGGGACACAAAACTCGTTAATATTAAGCTATCGCTTGAGGCCGAATTATTATCTGTCCCCCAAAAGCATGACAATGATAAAAATTTAGACAAACGCGCAAGTGAAATGATTTCCCACGCAACAGAGAATTTTTTAAAACGTGTCTATACCGATATGGGGTCAGATTTGGTAGGAATAAGAGGCAAGCTGAAACGCTTTTATTTATCAAATATTGATTATAACAACAGCATAGAGACTTTTAATCCTAAGGATTGGACCTTTTCTGTCAACACCGACCTTAAAATCAAACGCACAGGAATGACTTATTATTACTAAAGGAGCAAATTATGATTATAAGTATTGTATTTTTTGTTTTATTTGCCTTTGCTCTAATCCGTACCATAGCCTATGGTATATACTCATTAAAAAACGAGGGAATAGTCGGTGGCATAAGCGTATTTTTTCTTGCCGCCGCCACACTATCCACAGCATTCATAATATTATTTATTGAATAAAAATCCGTTGCGATGCAACGGGTTTTTTATTCAATATACAAAGCAAGCCTATAAGCCGGGTTCTGTCGTGGACAATCATCTATCTGTACCAATCGTCACCGATGGTATCAAGCCTTGCAAGGGAAAATGGCGGGCCGCCTTAACATTCCCAAAGTTGCTTCGGGTGGGGTTTACACCGCCGTATAGTTACCTATACCGCCTGTGAGCTCTTACCTCACATTTTCACACTTACCGATAAATCGGCGTTTCTTTTCTGTTGCACTTTCCTTAGAGTCGCCTCCACCTGCCGTTAGCAGGCACCCTGCCCTGTGAAGCCCGGACTTTCCTCATACTAATGTACGCGATTGCCCAGCTTACTTCGTTATTGGTATTGTACCATAGCTTACGAGTAAAATCAAGTAAAATAACTCTTTATTTCAGGAATTTTTTTAATTATAGGCAAATACTCCGAAAAATCACTCTTTATCCGTCTTGCACACCTCATACAGAAATCGTATCGAAGTGCATTATCCTCCCGCATCTGCTGTTTCATTCCCCAAGTATGAGTAAAATATCTTTCACCGTCACAAAACAGCTTCTCAATATTTGAAAACTCTTTGGTTTCTATCCCAAGCATATTCGCACACATCGGTAAAAGTCTTTGCTCGGCAAATACCATGTATGTAAGGTTATCACCATCTTCGGAATTCTTTATAAACTCCATAGCTTCTTTTACATACAAATCTTTTAAATCACGATTTTTCATAACGTAAAAGGCAGTGTTTGCAGGTTTGAGCCTCCAATCAAGATTGGGATTGAATACATAACCACGCTTCATATTGAAATGGTATATTTCAGGATATACATCAGAATATAATTCCTCTCTGTGTATAACCGTAATATCTCCTAAATTATCAAACGCAAGCCTGTCCCACACAATAAAATCCGTGTCTATTGCTGCCACAGGTGTGTCCTCGTTTTTTAATGCAAAAAGCTTACCCGCCGCCCAGAACTGATTTGGTTTAACATAATCGGGTATATCATTAAGCTCGGTTGTTACCTCGTCCCAAACAGATAGCATATCACGTTTTTTGTAAAATTCATAGCCTGTACTGTCCGTTACCATTTTTATAGTACCATTCTTCTCACGCCATTTGAGCGCGGACAATATGGTAGTCATTATATCAAAATCCTCAACGAAAAAGCTATTGCAAGCATCTGTACGCGGTCTTGACCAATTTGAATGTATCGCCTGCATATGATTTCCCCTTTTCTTATTTGTCTAAAAATCGTTCCTTATCCGATATAGTCTTTATCGACAGTGTTACTCCGTCACCTTGTGATAAAATGGAGGTTTCAAGCTGCGGATGTGCCATTAATGCATCAATGTACTCACGTAAGCGGTGTATTATAGTCACTTTTCGACGTGCAAAATGTCCGTCATCTGCCGTCATACCCTTGAACAAAATGTTATCCGACACTAAAAGTCCGCCCTTTCGCAGTAATCGCACCGCATCTTCGAGCATAAACAGATAATGTGCCTTTGGCCCATCAAGGAATACCATATCATATGTTTCGTCCTCGTCAAGGTATGATAAGTAATCCTTTGCATCGGCTTCTATCACCTGTATTTTATCAGCTAACCCTGCACGTTTGATATTCTCACGTGCAATCTCCGCCGTTTTTGAGTCATATTCAAGAGTCGTGATTTTTCCGTCCGCATCTAATCCTTGTGCCATTATTATTGAGCTATAGCCAATAGCTGTCCCTATCTCAAGAATTTTTTTCGGCCGTACAAGCTTTGTAAGAACCGACATAAGCCGTGCCGTTTCAGGCTCGGCAATAGGCACCTTGTTTAATGTCGCATATTCTTCAAGCTCTGTTAGTAACGGGTTATTATGGACTGTTTTTTCACGTATGTACTCTGTTACATAAGGTGTAACGATTGCAGATAAGTCATAATCCATTATAGTCCGTTAGCCTCCATAGCCGCCAAATGCTCCTCGTAGGTTTGAGAGAAAATATGCTCTCCGTTTTTGCTTAAGACAAAGTAGAGTGCATCTGTTTTTTCAGGATATAATGCAGCCTTTATACAATCAGCACCAGGATTTGCTATAGGCCCTACGGGCAAGCCTGTGTTTACATATGTGTTATATGGTGATTGAATTTTAGTATCAGAAACTGACAGAACAGGCTTATTTTCGCCTAAAATATACTGCACCGTAGCACATGATTCAAGCTTCATTCCTTTATTAATTCTATTATAGAACACACCTGCAACCTTTGCTCGTTCTCCCTCAGCATTTGTCTCACGTTCTACTATTGATGCCATCGTAACCACCTCATCAACAGTTACATTTACCTCTTCTGCGCGCTTATAGTATTCGTCAGTGAATACGTTATTAAAGCTTTTAAGCATCATATCCACAATATCTTTTGCCGCCATCCCGGGATACATCTCATATGTAGCGGGGAATAAATATCCCTCCAGCTTATTCTCCCTATCGGGCAAGTTCTGTAAAAATCTGTAATCATAAAGTGATGGGTCAAGTGCCGCATTAAATTCATCAACGGAGCATATTCCCTCATCACTGAGCTTCTCGGCAATCTGTTTTATTGTGTATCCCTCAGGTATAACCACCGTAACAACATTTCTGTCATTTTTGACAATGTTGTTTAATATATCCGAATAGCCCATACCCTTTTTTATATTCACAACTCCCGGCTGGTAGTTTGTATCATATCCGCCTGTTTTGGATATTAGCTTGAATACATTAGGATATTTTATAATCCCGTCCTCGTAGAGGATTTCCGCTACAGATGCCGCACCTGCTCCTTCAGGAACATCAACAGTTGTATCCTGAGAAATATGTATATGTTTAATATCACTTAAAACTGTGCCGAATACTACGGCTACAGCAATAACTACAATAAAGAACACTGCTAAAAACAGCTTCCATACACTGAATCTTGACTTAGTTTCCATTATAGCCATAAATTCCTCCTTTTATATACCTTCGTAAACTAACTCACCGTTTACGAAGGTCATTTTGCATCGTGCCTCAAACTCTGTGGGTGCTTTAGTAAACACCGCAAGGTCTGCATCCTTTCCTGTTTCTATACTGCCTACCCTGTCATCTATTCTGCAATTTTTTGCCGCATTTAAAGTAATGGCTCTCAATGCTTTGTTTTTATCCATTCCTTTTGACACTGCAAGTGCCAAGCAAAGCTTCAGATTTTCTATTGTGATTTCGGGATGATCCGTGATTATAGCTATCTCCAATCCCAAATCCGACAAATGTTTGTATGTGTCAAAGGTAAGATTTTTAAGTTCAGGCTTACTTCTATCGGTTAGTGTCGGTCCGAGATTTATTGCTGTATTATTTTTAACAAGATAATCTGCTACAATATCTCCGTCCGAGCAATGCTCTATTGAATAGTCCAAATCAAATTCCTTTGCAATACGTATCGCCGAGCATATATCATCTGCACGGTGTGCGTGAAATTTTACAGGTATTTCCTTATTGATAACAGGTATCATAGCCTCAAGCTTCATATCAAATTCAGGCTTATCATTCTCGTCTGTGTCTTTATAATATTCATCCCACTCATCACGATAATTTCTTGCCTTGATTAACGTTTCACGTATAAGTGCCAATGTCCCCATACGTGTCATAGGCGTCTGGCTTTTTTCATTGTAAACAGTTTTCGGATTTTCGCCCAACGCCATCTTCATAGCACATGGTGATTTTATAATCATTTCATCAACTACCGTTCCGTATGTCTTTATTGCCGCAAACTGCCCACCTATGGGATTTGCACTGCCGGGGCCTGTTACGACTGTTGTCACTCCTGCACTTAACGCATCACGAAAGGCTCTGTCTTGTGGGTTTATCCCGTCTATAGCACGAAGCTGTGGTGTAACAGGGTCACTATCCTCATTTGCGTCTGCGCCCTCAAAGCCTAAGCTATCGCCAAATAAACCTACATGACAGTGACTGTCAATAAGTCCGGGTGTAACAGTATACCCCGAAAGGTCATATATAGTATCTGCAATGCCCTTGTAGTCAGTTCCTGCATATCTTATTTTATCATCAAATGCGATTTGTCCGTTTTCAATTATTTGCCCATTTCCGACAATTATAGTCACATTCTTGATTAGTTTCATAAATATTTCTCCTGTTTTTTAGATGAAACGGCCCATCACTGTCCGCTTATCACCGCATTTATGGCACTCGTTGCCGCAACGGCACCATCTGCTGCCGCCGTTATGACCTGGCGCAGAGGTGATACACGGCAGTCTCCCGCCGCAAACACTCCGTCAAAATTAGTTTTCAAATACATATCTGTCTTTATAAACCCACGCTCGCAAAGCTCAATGCCGCATTTTTTAGCAAGTGTATTTTCAGGTGTAATTCCAATTGCAATAATAACTCCTGATGCATTTATAAACCCTTGCTCACCTGTTTGGATATTTTTCGCAAGCACCTTTTCAAGTCTGCTATTTCCTATAAATCCTTCTGCAATCATATCTGTATATATTGTAATCTTTGGCTCACTTGATGCTTTTTCCAAAAGAAGCTTCGATGCCTTAAAGTTCTTTGATCTGTTCATTATAAATACATGCTCACAAAAACGTGCAAGATATAGTGCATCCTCCATTGCGGTATTTCCGCCGCCGATTACAACAGTATCAAGCCCTTTGAAAAACGCACCGTCACACGTTGCACAATAGCTCACACCTGCACCGCTAAGCTCCATTTCACCCGATACGCCTAATTTCTTAGGAGTTGCCCCTGTTGCAAATATTATTGTACGTGTTTGATATTCCCCTTTTCTTGTCTTAACTGTTTTCACAGGTTTCTCAATATCCGTAATCTCACGTACAGCCTCTGTGCGTATTTCAATATCAAATTTTTCTGTATGCTCTCTGAATTTCTGCATTAAATCAGGGCCTGTGGGGCAATCTGCAAATCCCGGGTAATTATCTATCTCATATGTCTTTGCCGCCTGTCCCCCTGTTGCGACCTTTTCGAGCAATAATGTTTTCATCCCTCCGCGCAAAGCATAAATTGCTGCACTCATTCCTGCCGCACCGCCGCCGATAATGATTATATCATACATAAAATATCATTCCTTTCTTTCCGCTATAATAAAGGAAAACAGGGTATCGCAAAACGATACCCAAAAAATCATTTATTACTATCATATTCCTGCATAAACTTCTTTTCAAGCTCGCTGATATTATCTGTAGCGGTCATTTCATCTCCGCCCTTGTCCGCAGTCTGCTTATATTGGTCATGGTCAAGTTCAGCCTCGGGTATGGTTTTTATTCCCTTTTGGGCCCATCTTTTAAGTATTGTATTTATATACGGGAAAGAAAGCTTATTTGTTGCAATAATACAATACTCATAAGCAAGTCCTACCATATCCGCGCTCATACCCAACTCATCACGCCATGTTTTTAAATATAAATTTTCGGTTTTTGTCAGACTTCTTTCGTTAATTCCGAATAAACGCTTTAACGACGCAACAAATTCATCATTTTTCGCATAGCCTGTAATATATTCCTGTGCCTCTTCCATTGTAGTAATATTGTTCTCATGCCATGTAATAGCAACTTTTTCAATATATTTCATACTCCGCTTATTCATTGATGCGCAGTATTCCAAAAGCATTGTGATAACTTCAGGCGAAAAACCAAGCTGGTCATAAAACCAATACAATGTTTCTAAATCTGTGCTGTTTAATGTTTTGCCGAGTATCTCCTGTGCAACAGCACAAAGGTCTGACAATGTCGGATTTCCCTCTATTTGCTGAGAAACCTCTTCTATATTTTTCTTTGTGGCTTCGGGTATAATCTCCTCATCAACAGATTTTTTTATGATTATATTGTCACCCGTCCCCGAGAAAATCCCTTTATCATTCCAGAACTTTATTGCGTTTACCACGTCGCTTTCTATTAGTCCAAGCCTCTTTGCTATCTCGTCAGTTTCCAGAGACTTACCGGTTGTTGCCAGAAATAGAATATACAAGTACACCATAACGTACGATGCATTGGACGTAGGCATTATATGTTCAATAAAATCCTTTGGAACAGGGACAAAGTCCATATTAAATTTAAAATTAGGCATAACTATATCCGTTAAATCCTTTCTCAAACTCATTTGTACTTTTTCATTTTATCACAAACCGCCAAAAGTGTCAACCATTTCGGCAAAACTGTATCTTTTGCGACAATTTAATCGTTAATCGTAAACACCTTTTTTGTGTCTAAGGGACTTATATTGTTATCCCATATAAACAGACGGATTTCCGTTGCAGACGATGTATCGTCAAAGGAATCGAAAGTTATTTTTTCGCTTGTATTTACACCAAATACTGTATTATCAGCTTTTGCAATTCCTACCATTCGTCCATTATTATCATAATATGTCACATAAACATTTCCAATTATGGCAGTGTCGGTTGTGTTAATCAAGTTTATCTTAGTTGATGTCATTGAGCTTAACCCTTGGTAGCTGTCTAAATATCCGGCAACCTTACCTATGTTTGACATTTTTATTGAAACGGTATTAAATGCATTGTCTGTCGCATAAAAATACACTGTGCCAAGGTCTACATCATCGGGTATTGTAAAGGTTTCGGACATTTCCTGTTCCTTTTCTGATTGGTCGATGCTTCTTTCATCTTGTTGTATTCCTGCATCATCATTATAAGTCATACCAATATGATTTATAAAATTTGTGTCCTTTGCAGAAATTGTAACTGTTCTTCCGTTTACGTCAATATCTGTTATTTCAGGCTTTTCTCTGTCAACCGTGACTGGCAATGTCATTACATCTGTACCTGATCCCGGGTATGCTCCCGTAATGGTAAGTGTATAATTGCCATCGGGCAGATTAGATGTTGTTACAGCACTATTACTTCCAATAATATCTATACTGCCGTAATTAT
>CADBPJ010000249.1 GCA_902796445.1 uncultured Ruminococcus sp.
ATGGGTATGACAATGACTCAAAAAATTCTTGCAAAAGCTGCAGGATTAGACACTGTTAAAGCGGGAGATTTGATTATGGCAAATCTTAGTCTTGTGCTTGGCAATGACATAACTGCACCTGTTGCAATCCGTGAATTTGAGAAGCTTGGTGTAAATGACGTATTTGATAAGAAGAAGGTGGCACTTGTACCTGACCACTTCACACCTAACAAGGACATAAAATCAGCAGAACAGGCCAAGGTCGTAAGAACATTTGCAAATGGGTTTGGTATTGAGAACTATTTTGAGGTAGGAGAGGTTGGTATTGAGCACGCACTTCTTCCAGAAAAAGGACTTGTAGTAGCAGGTGACGTTGTAATCGGTGCCGATTCACATACTTGTACATATGGGGCGTTGGGCGCATTCTCAACAGGCGTAGGCTCAACTGATATGGCGGCAGGTATGGCAACGGGTAAGGCATGGTTTAAGGTGCCTGAGGCTATTAAGTTTAACTTGACAGGTAAGCTTAAGCCATATACAAGCGGTAAGGATTTGATTTTACATATAATAGGAATGATTGGCGTTGACGGTGCATTATATAAGTCAATGGAGTTTACGGGTGAGGGTATGCACACCCTTACAATGGATGACAGATTTACAATCGCAAATATGGCAATCGAGGCAGGAGCAAAGAACGGAGTATTTGAGGTTGACGATTTGACACGCGAGTATATGAAGGAACACTCAACACGAGAGTTTACAGAGTTTAGTGCAGATGATGATGCAGAGTATAGCGAGGTTATAGATATAGATTTATCAACCGTTCCTCATACTGTTGCATTCCCTCACTTGCCTGAAAATGCAAGAACTCCTGAAAATTGGGGCGATGTAGCAATAGATCAGGTGGTAATCGGCTCATGTACAAACGGCAGACTTTCTGACCTTGAACGTGCCTCAGAGATACTAAAGGGCAAGAAGGTGAAAAAGGGCATAAGAGTAATCGTATTCCCTGCAACACAGAAAATTTATCTTGAGGCACTTAAAAACGGAACATTATCAGCCTTGGTTGAGGCAGGTTGTGTAATTTCAGCACCTACTTGCGGTCCGTGTCTTGGCGGTCATATGGGAATATTAGCCGCAGGCGAAAGATGCGTTTCAACAACCAACCGTAACTTCCTTGGCAGAATGGGTCACGTTGAGAGTGAAGTTTATCTTGCAAGTCCAGAGGTTGCAGCAGCAAGTGCAATAACGGGCAGAATAACAGCCCCCGAAGAGGTAATGTAAGTTATAAGCATCGCATCTTACCACTATTCCTCCCTCGGAGTATGACGATACGCCGTCGGTCGGAATAATGGCAATCTGCTCGCTTCTATCTTATATAAATTAAATTTAGATGTAAGGCGGCTGATTTTCGTCAAACAATAATATATTTGAAAGAAGGTATATACATAATGGATGTAAAAGGTACAGTTATTAAATATGGTGATAATATAGATACAGACGTAATTATCCCTGCACGTTATCTTAACACCTCATTGCCTGAGGAGCTTGCAAAGCACTGTATGGAAGATATAGATACAGAGTTTGTAAACAAGGTTAAGAACGGCGACATAATGGTAGGCGGAGCAAACTTTGGTTGTGGCTCATCACGTGAGCATGCACCTATCGCAATTAAGGCAAGCGGAATTTCGTGCGTTATCGCAGAAAGCTTTGCAAGAATATTTTTCAGAAACTCACTCAATATCGGTCTGCCGATACTTGAATGTCCCGAGGCGGCAAAGGCTATAAATGATGGTGATACAGTATCAGTAAACTTTGATACAGGTGTTATCACTAACGAGTCAAATGGTGAAAGCTATCAGGCAACTGCATTCCCGCAGTTTATGCAGGAGCTTATAAACGCAGGCGGTCTGGTAAAATACATTTCATCAGGAAAGATGTAAAGGAGATTAAACGATGGCTGAATTTAATATAGCATTAATCAAGGGTGACGGAATAGGCCCTGAAATAGTAACAGGTGCAGTAACTGTGCTTGATGCTGTTGCAAAGAAATATAATCATAAATTTAACTATACAGATGTACTTATGGGCGGTTGTGCAATAGATGTAACAGGTGTGCCTCTGCCACAGGAAACTATCGACATCTGTAGGGCATCTGACAGTGTGCTTTTAGGTGCTGTAGGCGGATCAAAATGGGATAACTGCAAGGAACGTCCCGAAAAAGGCCTCTTGGGCATAAGGAAGGCATTGGGCTTGTATTCAAACCTACGTCCGTCTATTTTAAAGCCACAGCTAAAGGATGCATCACCTTTAAAGGACGAAAAGCTTGAAAACGGACTTAATGTAATGGTAGTTCGTGAGCTTACAGGCGGAATTTATTTCGGCGAGAGAAAGAACGCAGATGATGGTTCATGGGCAAGTGATGAGGAAAAATATAGTGTCGAAGAAGTAGAGCGAATAGCAAAAATCGCCTTTGATACGGCAATGATACGTGATAAACGTGTCGTATCTGTTGATAAGGCAAACGTTCTTGACTCATCAAAGCTATGGCGAAGAACTGTAGAAGAGGTAGCAAAGTCATATCCTGAAGTGGAGCTTTCACATATGTATGTTGACAATGCTGCAATGCAGCTTGCCATAAATCCTGCACAGTTTGATGTTATCGTAACATCAAATATATTCGGTGATATTCTGTCTGATTTATCATCAGCTATCGCAGGCTCAATCGGTATGCTTCCGTCAGCATCACTCGGTGCAACTAAGTGCGGTATGTACGAGCCTATACATGGTTCAGCACCCGATATTGCAGGTCAGGACAAGGCAAATCCTATAGCTACTATCGTGTCTGCGGCAATGATGCTTGAAATGTCATTTGGACTTGCAGATGAGGCTAAGGCTATAAACGATGCTGTTGATAAGGTGCTTGATATGGGTTACAGAACACCTGATATTTACAGTGACGGCACAAATAAGGTTGGCTGTAAGGAAATGGCTAAGCTTATTGCCGATAATATCTAATTGGAGTGAACAATTTGGAAAATATAATACATACTCTGCCAACTGTCGCAATGCGAGGGTTGGTAGTCTTTCCGTATATGCAGTTAAACTTTGATGTTGCACGTCCTGCGTCAATAAAGGCATTAGAGGCGGCATCGAATGGTGATTCAAGAATATTTCTTGTAACGCAGAAAAAAGCAGAAATCGATAATCCTAAGCCTGATGATATATATCGAGTGGGCACGATTGCGCAAATAAAGCAGATTATGCACTTGCCCGGTAACGTTACAAGGCTTATTGTAAAAGGATTATCACGTGGAATTATACGTGAATATGACAATATCGAGCCGTATTTAATGTGTAAGGTTGAGGAGGTAAACGAACTTCCTACACAAATAACAAATATGGACGAGGCATATGCAAGGGCATTAAAGTCAAAGCTTGAAGAATACTTTGCAGTAAATCCGAAGCTACAGGCGGACAAGTTTATGAGCATAATGGATATTAAGCCATTAGGTCAGCTTTGCGATACTATTGCGGCACTGACAGAGCTTGATACGGAGGATAAGCAGGTTTTACTGAATAATCTTGATTGCGAGGACAGAGCGGAGGAGCTTTTGGGCCGATTGGAGCATCTTATTGATGTAACGGAGCTTGAGCATAAAATTCTTCGTAAAACTCATGAGAAAATAAACGAAAATCAGCATGAATATTTTTTGCGCGAGCAGATGCAGGTAATCGAGGAGGAACTTGGTGACAAGGACGGAATAGGAGCAGATGCGGAGGAATTCAGGAAGAAGATAGAGAATCTTCGCATAAAAAAGGAGTCAAAGGAAAAACTGTTAAAGGACGTAGAGCGATTTGCAAAGGTCCCGTCTAACAGTCCTGACAGCAGTGTACTGCGTTCATACCTTGAAAACGTGCTTGAACTGCCTTGGGATAAAGCGAAGAAAGAAAAGTTTGATATAAAAGACGTTGCAAAAGTCCTTGATAAGGACCACTATGGTCTGAAGGACGTTAAAGAACGTATACTTGAATATTTAGCAGTAAGAAGTCTAACGGGCGGCAGGAACACAACGGTGCTGTGCTTAGAGGGACCACCGGGAGTGGGTAAAACCTCTGTTGCAAAATCCATTGCACGTGCCTTGGGCAGAAAATACGTTCGTGTATCGTTAGGCGGAATTCATGACGAGGCAGATATACGCGGCCACAGGAAAACGTATATCGGTGCTATGGAAGGCAGAATAATGGCGGCAATGAAAGAGGCGAAGGTGAAAAATCCTGTAATGCTTCTTGACGAGATTGACAAGATGGGTAAGGATTTCAAGGGTGATCCGTCAGCGGCACTCCTTGAGGTGCTTGACAATGAGCAAAATAACGAGTTCCGTGACCATTACATCGAAATTCCTTACGATTTGTCTGACGTATTGTTTATAACTACTGCAAACACATTGGAAACAATATCTCAGCCGTTGCTTGACAGAATGGAGATAATCTCTATTTCAGGTTACACGGCAAAGGAAAAATTTTATATTGCACGTGACTATCTTGTTAAAAAGGCGCTTCATAAAACAGGAATGGTGGAGAGTGATTTTTCAATAACAGATGGTGCATTAAATGAGATTATTGACCACTACACGCGTGAGGCAGGCGTGAGAAAGCTTGAGCAGACTATAGAAACACTGCTGAGAAAAGCTGCAAAGGAAATCCTTGAAACAGATTGCAGTAAGGTTGCCATAACAAAGCGTAACATTTCGGATTATTTAGGTAAAGAGAAATACAGATTTGACCTGATGAACGAAAAGGACGAGGTTGGCGTTGCACGCGGTCTTGCATGGACAAGTGTGGGCGGTGAAACACTGTCGATCGAGGTCAATGTTATGGACGGCACAGGCAAGGTAGAGCTTACAGGTAAGCTTGGTGACGTTATGAAAGAGAGCGCAATGGCGGCAATAAGCTACATTCGCTCGAAATCTGATAAGTTCGGCATAGACAAGGAGTTCTACAAGAACAAGGATATACATATCCATGTGCCTGAGGGTGCAGTGCCAAAAGACGGACCGTCAGCAGGTATAACAATGGCAACGGCAGTTGTGTCATCATTGTCTCGAGTGCCTGTAAGACGTGACATTGCAATGACAGGCGAGATAACACTAAGAGGAAAGGTATTGCCCATAGGCGGACTTAAGGAAAAGTCTATGGCGGCATACCGTGCAGGAATAAAAACCGTTATTATCCCCGAGGAAAATGAGCGTGACATCGAGGAAATCCCGCAGGAGATAAAGAATGGTATAACATTTATACCTGTATCTGATATGGACACAGTGCTTGGGAACGCACTGAGAAAGGGGAAATAAATGATTACAGGCATAAATTTTCAGAATGCACAGTTTGAAACATCGGCAGTGAAAAAAGAGGGGTACCCCAAATCAGATATGCTTGAATTTGCGTTTGCAGGCAGATCAAATGTAGGTAAATCCTCAATGATAAACAAGGTCTTAAACAGGAAATCATTGGCACGTGTATCAGGTACCCCGGGAAAGACTATAACTATTAATTTCTATAATATAGACAAGAAAATCTACCTTGTGGATTTACCGGGCTACGGATACGCAAAGCGTTCAAAGGAAGAGGTTGCAAAATGGGGCGAAATGATGGAGGACTATCTTGCAAACCGCAAACAGCTTGTCCAGACAATTTTATTGGTTGACAGCCGTCACACCCCAACTGCCCAGGATATACAGATGGCGGAATGGATTCGCCATTACCATGACAGATTGGTAGTTATTACAACGAAGATGGATAAGCTTAAAAAGAGCGAAATTGATGAAAGACTTGACGATATTGCCCAAACTTTGGAGCTTACCGAGGACGATGTTCTTATTCCGTTCTCAACTCAGAATGATGAGGGTAAGGAATTGGTAATAGATTTGTTACATCTTATGCGTGAGGGAGTGTTGCTCCCATACGAGGAATAAGAGTGCGTGGAAAATAGTGCATAACACATGAAAAAAGGGTTTTCGTAAAGGAAAATCCTTTTTATGTTTGTTAATTATTTTTTGCAATAATTCTCTTGATTTGTTACATTTATATTAAATTAAGAAAAAACTATTGATTTTTTGTGAATAATGTATTAAAATAGAATTACCAAATAAAAAACAAAGGAGAACGAATATGGAAAAACTATTCAAACTCAGAGAAAACGGTACAAACGTTAAAACCGAGATTATTGCAGGTATAACAACATTCCTTGCGATGTCGTACATACTTGCAGTAAACCCGAGTTATTTCGCGGCAATCCCGGGCGCATCAAGTGCGGCTGTATTTATGGCAACAGCACTTTCTGCGGCAATAGCAACATTGTGTATGGCATTCTTTGCAAACTATCCTGTTGCACTTGCATCAGGTATGGGACTTAACGCATTCTTCGCATTCACTGTATGCGGATCAATGGGTTATTCGTATGAGGTTGCACTTACTGCAATCCTTGTTGAAGGTATTATATTTATGATACTTTCATTCTTCAGGTTCCGTGAGGCACTTGTTAACAAAATCCCCAATAACCTTAAGTTTGCGATAACAGCAGGTATTGGCTTATTTATAACAATAATCGCACTTATCAATGCGGGCATTGTTGTTAAGAATGATGCTACAACTGTTGGTCTTGGTAACATTGGTTCAGCTCCTGTGGTTTTAGCACTTTTAGGTCTTTTGATCATAGGTGTATTCCAGCACTACAAGGTTCCGGGTGCAATTTTACTTGGTATTATTGCAACGTGGGCACTTGGCATAGTTGCAGAGCTTGTTGGCTGGTACGTTCCTGACCCTGCAAACGGAGTATATTCTGTAATCCCAAGTGTCACATGGGATTCAATCAAGGCAAACTTTGCGGCTCCTGCAATGTTCAAGTTCGATTTCAAATTTATTGTTAATAATATCGCAGGATTTGCACTTGTTACATTTACATTCTTGTATACAGATATTTTCGATACTGTAGGTACACTTATCGGTGTAGCTGAGAAGGGTAACCTTCTTGACAAAAATGGCGAGCTTCCAAAGGCTAAGGGTGCTCTTATGGCGGATGCTGTGGGTACAATCGTAGGTGCTTGTATGGGTACATCAACCGTTACAAGCTACGTTGAGTCAAGTGCAGGTGTTGCAGCAGGCGGCAGAACAGGTCTTACAGCAGTAACAACAGCTGTTATGTTCCTAATCGCAATCGTATTTGCTCCAATCTTCCTTGCAATCCCGGGATTTGCAACAACACCGGCTATGCTATATGTTGGTCTATTGATGCTTTCATCTATTAAGAAGGTTGATTTCGGTACTGACATAGCAGATACAATCGGTGCATTCCTTGCAATCGTTATGATGCCTTTGACATATTCAATCGCAAATGGTATTATGTTCGGTATTCTTGCATGGGTTATCCTAAAGGTTGTTACAGGCAAGATTAAGGACATAAGCGCAGTTATGTGGGTATCAGTTGTTCTATTTGCAATATATATAGTACTAAAGGCACTTGGCCTTGCATAAGGGATGTATAAAAATAGCGCAGAACGCAAAAAGGGAATTTTCGGAATGAAAATTCCTTTTTTTCTACGAACGAAAATCGTCCCTCACGTACACATGTACGCTACGGGATAACCCTCGTAGCTATGCTACTCGGCGATTTTCGTCCGTTCTGCATCTATTTTTATAGCACCCTTGGAATTAAGGCAAAACTAACCACTCGGAGTACCGTCGTACGCCGTCGGGCAAGGGTTTTGCCCTTTCCGCATCTAAATTTAACGAGCCTTTAAACGGGTATATAAAAATAGCACAGAACACATAAAGGGGGTTTTCGGAATGAAAATTCCTTTTTGTATGCATAAAAACACTTGCCAATCGGACAATTTATGAATAAAATATTAAATATAGAATAAACTACTTGACAAAGATAGGAAAAAGTGGTATCTTATATTATGTTATTAGCACTCGACTAATTTGAGTGCTAATAACGGTAACAAAACTTTAACGCCGTATTTAAAGAAAGGCGGTGGAGAATGGAGCTTAATGACAGAAAGAAAATGATTTTGCAAGCCATAATCGATGAGTATATCGTGTCGGCAGAGCCTGTAGGCTCACGTGCAATATCAAAGAAAAATGAGCTTGGCCTGTCAAGTGCAACTATACGAAACGAAATGGCAGATCTTGAGGAAATGGGATTTCTTATTCAGCCACACACATCAGCAGGTCGTATTCCGTCGGATGTAGGCTACAGATTTTACGTAAACTCACTTATGCACAGATATAAAATGGGTATTGAGGCGATAGAACAGCTTGAGCGTGAGTTAAGAAGTAAAATAACACGGCTTGATAAGACGATTATGCGTGCAGGATATCTTGCGGCGGCTTTAACTGACTATACTACGGTCATATCAACACCTGTGGGTGAGAGTATGGAGATAAATAAGCTTGATCTTGTCCCAATATCAGATGATGCGGTGATGTTTATTATAGTTACACGTACTGTAAAGAGCCGTATGATAAAAACTCAGCTTACAGCTGATGAATGTACAATAGTGGCACAGGTGCTTAACAATATGCTTGCAGGGAAGACGGCAGAGGATATAAGCTATGATACCATACACGAAATCGAAAAAATTTGTTGCGGTAAGCTTGGTATTGAGCCGAAAGTAATGATAAACCTTCTGCACTTTGTATATGAGAGCATTTCAGAGCTTGACGATGGCGAGATATACGTTGAAAATGCAAAATCAATTCTAAAATACCCCGAGTACCGTGATATTGACAAGGCACGCGAGATATTCAGCTTCTTAGAGGATAAGAATAATCTCAAAAAGCTTGTTGCACAGACGGATAATGAGGGAATAAAGGCTAAAATAGGTACAGAGAATGAGCCTGAAATATTAAAGGATTCATCACTTGTTACAGTGAACTATTCACTTGATGGTAAGGCGGTAGGAAAGCTTGCGGTAATAGGCCCTAAGCGAATGAACTATTCACAGGTTTTTGCGAGCCTTGACCTTATCTCAAACGAAATAGATAAACTCATTGGATATATTTCAAAGGATGAGGAATAAATTAAAAGGGGGCGATGAGATGGCAGAGAACAAAGAGGAGGTTTCAACAGAAGAAATCGAAGAAACCGTTGAGGAAACGGAGGAGGTTTTGGAAACTGCAGAAGAAACTGTTGAAGAAAAACTTCAAAAACAATTAGATGAGCTGAATGATAAGTATTTAAGACTTATGTCTGAATATGCAAATTATCAGACACGTACAACTAAAGAGAAAATGGCACGCTATGCAGATGCTATTGTAGATGCAGTAGGCGAGCTGTTGCCGATAGGCGATAACTTAGAGCGAGCATTAAAAACTGAGGTGACATCAGAGGATGCAATTAAGTTTAAAGAGGGCATTGAGATGGTTATGAAGCAGTTCAATGACTCTCTGGAAAAACTGAAGGTAACGCCTATTGAGGCGGAGGGTGAACAGTTTGACCCTAACTATCACAATGCGGTAATGCATATTGAGGACGAATCCATTGACGATAACACTGTAGTGGAGGAGTTTATGAAAGGCTATATGTATAATGGCGAGAGAGTAGTGCGGCATAGTATGGTAAAGGTCGCAAATTAACAGGACTGACTAAGAATTTATTTAAAAGGAGATTTTAAAAATGGCAAAGGTAATAGGTATTGACTTAGGTACAACAAACAGTTGTGTAGCAGTAATGGAGGGTGGTAATCCTAACGTAATCACAAACAGCGAGGGTGCAAGAACAACACCATCAGTTGTTGCGTTCCAGAAGGACGGCGAAAGAATAGTAGGCCAGGTTGCAAAGCGACAGGCTGTAACAAATGCTGACCGTACTATTATGTCAATCAAGAGAAAGATGGGTACATCAGAGAAGGTTACAATCGATGGAAAGGCATACACACCCCAGGAAATTTCAGCTATGATTCTTTCAAAGTTAAAGACAGATGCTGAAAGCTATCTTGGTGAAACTGTTTCACAGGCAGTTATCACAGTTCCTGCATACTTTAATGACTCACAGCGTCAGGCTACAAAGGACGCAGGTAAGATTGCAGGTCTTGAAGTTTTGAGAATTATAAACGAGCCGACAGCGGCGGCATTGGCATATGGTATGACAGATATGGATAAGACTGTTATGGTTTATGACCTTGGCGGCGGTACATTCGACGTATCAATCCTTGAGATTGCAGACGGCGTATTTGAGGTTCTTTCAACAAACGGTGATACTCACCTTGGCGGTGACGATTTTGACCAGGCTATCATAGACTATCTTGTAAAGTCATTTAAGGACTCAGACGGTATTGATTTGTCAACAGACAAGATGGCAATGCAGAGATTAAAGGAAGCTGCAGAGAAATCAAAGATAGAGCTTTCAGCTACAACCACATCTGCTGTAAGCCTTCCGTTCATTGCTGTTGATGCAAACGGCCCGAAGAATTTGGATATTACACTTACAAGAGCAAAGTTTGACGAGTTGACAGCAAGCCTTGTAGACAGAACATTGGTAAGTATCAGAAATGCTATGCGTGATGCAAACCTTTCAGCTTCACAGATAGACGAAGTATTGCTTGTAGGCGGTTCATCAAGAATACCTGCTGTTCAGGAAGCGGTTAAGAAGGAAATGGGTAAAGAGCCTCATAAGGGCATTAACCCTGACGAGTGCGTTGCAGTAGGTGCCGCACGTCAGGCAGGAGTTCTTGCAGGTGAGGAAACAGGTGTATTGTTGCTTGACGTTACTCCGTTGTCACTTGGTATTGAAACACTTGGCGGTGTATGCACAAAGCTAATCGAAAGAAACACAACTATCCCGACAAGTAAATCACAGGTATTCTCAACTGCGGCTGATGGTCAGACACAGGTTGAAATCCATGTATTGCAGGGTGAGCGTGAAATGGCTCAGTATAACAAGACGTTGGGTAGATTTAACCTTACAGGTATTGCCCCTGCTCCTCGTGGTGTACCACAGATCGAGGTTACATTCGATATTGATGCAAACGGTATCGTTAATGTTACTGCAAAGGATATGGGTACAGGCAATGAGCAGAAGATTACAATCACAGCATCATCAAACCTTAGTGATGAGGACATCGATAAGGCTGTAAAGGAAGCTGAAATGTACGCAGAAGAGGATAAGAAACGTAAGGAAGAGGTAGAAACAAGAAATGGTGCTGAATCAATGGTATTCCAGTGTGAAAAGGCATTGACAGATCTTGGCGATAAGGTTTCAGAAAGTGAAAAAGCAGAAATCACAGCAGAAATCGACAAGGTTAAGGAGGCACTTAAGGGTACAGATACAGAGGCCATTAAGACTGCAACTGATGGCTTAACACAGAAATTCTATCAAATTTCAGAGAAGATGTATCAGCAGGCTAACCCTAACGGCGCTCAAGGCTTTGATCCGTCACAACAGGCACAGCAGACAGATGGTGCAGAGGACGTTTACGATGCAAACTACCGTGAGGTAGACGATAACGAAAATAACTGATAATTAAAGCATTAAGGGCGGAATGACTTAAAATTATTCCGCCCGTTGTTGCTGTTTGTTAAAATTTTCTATTTACAAATCAGCATAAATATTGTATAATATAAAGCATATGGAGAGTGATGAATTTTGGCGGAAAAACGAGACTACTATGAAGTGCTTGGTGTTAATAAAGGTGCATCGGGCGACGAGATAAAAAAAGCGTTCCGTAAAATGAGTAAAAAATATCACCCTGACTTAAACCCTGATGATAAAGTAGCGGAGGAAAAGTTCAAAGAGGTAAATGAAGCCTATCAGGTGCTTTCAGATGATGAAAAGCGGCAGAGATATGATCAGTTCGGCCATGCCGGTGTTGATGGAAATGCAGGTGCAGGCGGATTTGGCGGCTTTGATATGGGTGATTTAGGAGATATATTCGGAGATATGTTCGGAGGGTTCGGAGGATTTGGCGGAGGTCGTCAAAGACGTAACGGACCAAGACGAGGCAGTGACTTAACTGAATATATAACACTGTCATTTATGGAGGCAGCATTTGGCTGTAAAAAGAAAATAAATATAACGAAAACCGAAAAATGTGACGAGTGCGGCGGCAGTGGTGCGAAAAAAGGCACACAGCCCATTACGTGTTCTCACTGTAACGGTACAGGACAAATTCAGCAAAGACGTCAGACAATGTTTGGCTTTTCAAATGTAATTACGGAATGTCCTACCTGTAGGGGTAAAGGAAAGATAATTCAGGAGCCTTGCCCATCTTGTCGTGGTGCAGGAAATGTTCGTAAAAACAAGACTATTGAGGTAGATATTCCTGCAGGTATTGATCAGGATCAGGTGATGCGTATAGGCGGTGCGGGTAATGCCGGAACGAATGGCGGACCGAGTGGTGATTTACAGCTTGTAATTCGTGTTAAGCCTGATGAAATATTTAAACGTGACGGATTTGATGTTAATATTACATTCCCGATTACTTTCCCGCAGGCGGCACTTGGTGCGACACTTAAGGTACCGACAATTCATGGTATGGTGGAGTACGACC
>CADBPJ010000250.1 GCA_902796445.1 uncultured Ruminococcus sp.
GCAGGATTTTTCAAATACAACGGTATGACGTTTGAGAAATTTGCAGCCGCATATATTCGCAGTGAGTTTCTTGCCGCAGGCAGGCGCGTATTCAAGTCGGAGAACATACTTTACAGCTTGTATAAGGAGGTTTTAAGAGATCATGTTCAAAAGAACAAAAAGAACAAAAAAGGCAAAAAGAAAAATACCTAAAACAGTGCAGCAGTCAATCCCTGTTGATGTAATCTACAAGGACGGTATTATTCAGAGCGGACGTATCTTTTCAAAAATGTGGCGGTTTTCTGATATAAATTATGAGGTTGCGTCAAATGCGGAACAGGAGGAAATGTTTTTGGCTCATTCTGCAATCCTCAATGGCTTGCCCACTGACGCAACGGCGAAAATAAGTATATTTAACAGGAAAATTCAAAACAACACGAGTGAAAAAATTATAGTGCCCGTATCTGATGAGAGATACAAAAAATACATAAAGGAGCTGGAGGAGCTTTTAAGTGATAAAATGGCGGAGTCGAATAACATCGTTCATGAGAAATATATCACAATATCTGCTGAAAAGAAAAATATAAAAGAGGCAAGGACATATTTCGCCCGTGTAGGCAGCGACCTTGCGGCTGATTTTGCTAAAATATCGTCACAGATTACGGAGCTTGGATATAAAGAAAGGCTCCGTCTTTATTACGAATTTTTCAGAGGAGACGAAGCAGGCGAATTTGATTTTGACCTCAAAAGAGCAATGGCAAGAGGAGCACATTTTAAGGACTATATACAGATTGGTGATAAATATGCAAGAGTGCTGTTTTTAAAAGAATATCCGTCATTCCTCAAGGACGATTTGCTGTCGCAGCTTACGGACTTCTCAAGAAGTATGATGGTGTCGGTAGACATTCAGCCTATTCCGACCGATGAAGCGGTTAAGGAAATTCAGAAAAAGCTGCTTGCTATTGAAACGGATATTACAAAATGGCAGCAAAAGCAGAATATGAACAATAACTTTTCCGCAACAATTCCTTATGAAATGGAGCAGATGAGAAGCGAAATCAAAGAGTTTATGGACGATTTGACTACACGCGACCAGAGGATGATGTTTGTCACAATGACGCTCGTACATCTTGCAGACAGCCTTGCGGAGTTGGATAACGATACCGAAACACTGTTGTCAATCGGACGAAAAGACCTTTGCAATTTGGCTGTTTTGAATTTTCAGCAGGAGGATGGGTTGAATACCGTTCTTCCGTATGGACTTATGGAGATAGACGCGGTAAGAACACTGACAACGGAAAGCACGGCGGTGCTTATTCCGTATAAGACACAGGAGATTATTGATGACGGCGGTTTATATTACGGTATCAATGCTATTTCGCATAATCTGCTGATGTGCAACAGAAAATTACTGCTCAACGGCAATGGTTTTATCATAGGTGTATCCGGCTCCGGTAAATCCTTTGCTTCAAAGATGGAGATTGCAATGGCAGCGCTGTTTACGAATGATGATATTATCGTAGTCGATCCGGAGCGTGAGTATGCGCCGCTTGTATCAAATCTAGGCGGCGAGGTAATAAAGCTGTCGGCATCATCGCCCAATCATATAAACGCAATGGATATAAATGCAGATATGAGCGGAGAGGATAATCCGATTTCCATAAAATCAGAGTTTCTCATTTCATTATTTGACCAGCTATTGAAAAACGGCGACGCACGGTTCGGCGGCGGTGTCGGAGCAAAAGACCGTTCTATCATTGACCGCTGTACTATCAATGTGTACGGCAATTACTTTAACAGTAAGTCGGATATAATGCCTACGCTTGCAGATTTCAGAGAGGAATTACTGCGCCAGCCGGAGCAGGAGGCACACGACTTGGCACTGTCGCTTGAATTGTTTGCAACAGGCAGCTTGGACGCATTTTCACATCAGAGCAATGTCAATGTGAATAACCGTATCGCTTGCTATGATATTTTGGAGCTTGGAGATCAGATGAAGTCAATCGGTCTTTTGATTATGCTTGACAATATTATGAATAGGGTAATGGCTAACCGTAAGAAAGGTAAATACACAAGGGTGTATATTGATGAGGCGCACCTGTTCTTTAAAAATCCGTACAGCGCGGAGTTTCTGTTAAAGGCTTGGAAACGGTTCAGAAAATACGGCGGACTTCTGACGGGTATTACGCAGAACATCGAGGATTGTTTGAAGAATGATACCGCCCGCGGTATGCTTGCAAACAGTGAGTTTCTCCTAATGCTCAATCAGTCCCCGTCTGACAGAATTGAGCTTGCGGGACTTTTAAGTATTTCTGAAACGCAGATGGGATATATAACTAACGCTCCGGCAGGGCACGGACTTATCAAGGTGGGAGGTTCTATTGTGCCGTTTGCAAACGATTTCAGAACAGATACACAGTTGTTGAAGTGGATGAGTACAAGTCCCGGGAGCAATGCTTAAGAAGAAAGATACCCAATATTAGAACAGAAAGGATTTTGCATTATGAAAAGGAAATGTATACAACAAATGCTTAAGTTAGCGTATACGGATGTGATGACCGGAACATTAAACCGAAATGCATACGAGAGACGCTTAAACACTCTACGCAAAGAATCAGCTGATTTACGGGATATTACCGTTATTGCAGTGGATATAAATGACTTAAAAAAGCTAAATGATACATACGGACATCAAACCGGAGACGAAGCGCTGAAAACAGTTGCTGAATTTCTACTGACTTCAGTCGGAGAAAGAGCTGAAGTATATCGTATCGGCGGAGATGAGTTTGTCTGCATTGCTTTTGGTAAGATAGGCGGATACATTTCGGAATTTAAGGATTTGATAGGTTTTAGGAATAAGGAGGTGCCGTATAGTCTTGAAGTATCAGTTGGATACAAGCCATATGACGACAGCTTTGAAAGTATTGATGCTTTGATAAATCATTGCGATAAACTGATGTATGAAGATAAAAAGCACAGCAGACAAAAACAAATATAAAATAGCAATTCATTTTTAATGAGTAAATCTATTTGCTCCAACCGGAGGTGATAACATTTTGGAGAATAAGAAATCAGCACCCAAAACTAAAAATACAAATGTAAAAAGAAAAACAAATAAAGTACATATCAACAGGTATAAAAATCCGAATAATATAAAGCCGGTATCTGTTCCAATGACTGCGGTTGACAGTTTAAAGCGGCAGTATGTAAAGAGCAAGACAGAGCTTCAGAGGCAGACTGCGGAGCAGGCGGAACGCCCTGAAAATTATGCGGTTGACGAGGTTGAGGACAAGGC
>CADBPJ010000251.1 GCA_902796445.1 uncultured Ruminococcus sp.
AATCAGCAACTATTAAGTCATATTGTATTGCTTTCAAATGAAAAATTAATACGCATTTTATCGGTAGAGTGACTCTCTTTTTTTCTTGCAATATAACATCACTTATGGTATAATATACGCAGTGGGGCTGTTGCATTTAGCGCAGACCGTTTCAAAGGCTTAAAGTGGCATAAAACACAGTAAATATGAAAGATTGGTAAAATAAAATGAATGATTATATTGAAATAGACAACCTTGTTGTTTTTGCAAATCATGGGGTATTTCATGAAGAAAAAGTTATGGGACAGCGGTTTATGATTTCCTTAAAGCTGTATTCAGACATATCTGTTGCCGCAAACACTGACGATATAACACAGTCAATCAACTACGGCGAGGTGTGCGAGTTTGTAATAGATTTTACAAAAACGCATCGTGCGAAACTTATCGAAAAAGCGGCACAGGATATTGCTTATGCATTGCTTGACAAATACAGCCTTTTGCAAAAGGTTGAGGTACAGGTAAAAAAGCCTTGGGCGCCTATAGGCTTGCCTTTGGATAATGTGCTTGTAAATGTAACACGAGGCCGTGTCATATCATACATAGGTATCGGCTCAAATATAGGTGATAAAAAAGGCTATCTTGATTTTGCAGTTAAGTCCTTGGAAAATAATCCGCAATGTAAAGTCTTGAAGGTGTCAGACTATATAGAAACAGAGCCTGTGGGCGATGTCAAGCAGGATAAATTCTTAAACGGTTGCATTAAGCTTGAAACTGTCATGCCACCGTCTGATTTGTTGGGATTATTAAATGAAATAGAAAACAGTGCGGGCAGAACCCGCGAGGTACATTGGGGACCTCGCACGCTTGATATGGATATACTATTGTATGGTGATGCAGTTATGGATACACAAAATTTGACAATTCCTCACAGAGAAATGGCGAAACGTGCGTTTGTATTAGAGCCGCTATGTGAAATTGCACCATATGCATACCACCCCGTAAAACGTAAATATGCCTGTGAGTTGTTGGAGGACTTAAAATGATAACTCCCGATTATTATGAGAAATTTTGTTGCATAGGCAGTGAGTGCCAACATAACTGTTGTATGGGTGAATGGGACATAGAGGTTGATGATGAGGCAAGGGCGCGTTTCAATAAAATCAATGGCGATTTCGGCGAACGTGTAAGAGCATCTGTAAATGATGAGAATGTGTTTATACGCAAGAACGGAAAATGCCCGCTCCTGTCCTCTGACGGACTTTGTGAAATGGTATTAAACGGTCATAAGCTTTGTATTATATGTGATGAGTATCCGAGATTTACGGAATTTTATGGCGATTATACAGAACGTGGTATTTCTCTGTCGTGTGAGGCGGCATCAAAAATCATTCTTGATAATGACAACAAAGTCACACTTACAGGCGAAACGGGAGAGTGTTGCGAGGATATATTTAATCTGCTATATGGCTCCCGAAATGATATATTTCAAATTCTGCAGGACAGAGCTATGAGTGTGTCAAGCCGTATTCGCCTTGTGCTTGACTACGGCGAAAAGCTTCAGGAACAAATCAATAATAATGACTATTCGGCGTTTGAATATGTACCTGTTGATAGACTTTCAAATGGTAAAGATAACACATCCGTATTTGAATTTCTGTCGGAGCTTGATTATTTATCCGATGATTGGTGCGATATATTGAGAAATCACAGAGAATACGTTATTAATAATGAAATTCAAGTCGAACAGCTTGCAGTGTATTTTGTATACAGATATTTTTTGAAGGCTGTATTTGACTGCGATGCATTGTCTAAATTGAAGCTTATGGCTATAAGCATCATTGCTATTGCTTCATTAAAAGGGGATATTTACGAAAACTCACGCAGATATTCCGTTGAGGTGGAGCATAACGAGGATAATGTGGAAATGATATATGACGAGTTTCTGTTTAACGAAGATTTTTCAACAGAAAACATAATTAATATGATAAAATAAAAACGTCTTGCATAAACTAATCACGAGGTGATATGTTTATGTGGCAAAAATTAAAACCGTATATTATATCTGTAGTAATAGCTCTGGCAGTAGGTGCGTTGTCATCATTTTTAACAAAGGACAATATGGGAATTTATGATTACATTAATCGCCCGCCACTCTCTCCGCCTATGAGCTTGTTTCCTGTGGTGTGGTCAATATTGTTTATACTGATGGGCATAAGCAGTGCTATTGTATGGATAAAACGTGATGATAACAGAGATGAAGCTACTTGTGCATTGCGGATTTACGATCTGCAGCTGATAGTTAATTTCTTATGGACAATTATTTTCTTCAATATGCAGGCATATCTTTTTGCGTTTATATGGTTGCTTTGGCTGTTGGTATTGATTA
>CADBPJ010000252.1 GCA_902796445.1 uncultured Ruminococcus sp.
CCACTCACTCTTAGGTCGGGGCTTGTTTTCTTTGGTCTTATAGGAAATACTTCCGTACTTACCCTGCACCATATTGCCAATGTAGATTTCATTTGTCAGCATATCAGATATTGCAGAGTATTTCCAAAGTGTACTGTTTTTGGAATCAGGCTGTTTGAATCTTAAACCTTTCAAACGTTTATATTCGGTAGGATTCGGGATTCCTCTGTCGTTAAGCCTTTTGGCAATGGCAGTCTTACCCATACCCTGCGAAAACAATGTGAACACCTCACGTACTACCTCTGCGGCCTCCTCATCAATAATTAGATGACCTTTTTTATCAGGGTCCTTCATATATCCGTAAAGAGCAAATGCACCAATATGGTGGCCATTCTGCCTTCTGATTGTAAGTGCGCTTTTGATGCTTTCCGACATATCCTCAAGATACCACTCATTGACAAGACCGTTTATCTGTCTTGCTTTTTTATTACCCTTGTTGTCTGTGTCGGCATTATCTACAAGTCCAATGAACCTGATTCCCCAAAGGGGAAACAATCCGTGTATGTACTTTTCAACAAGCTCGAGCTCACGGGTAAAACGCGACTGGGTTTTGCAAAGCACAATATCGAATTTGCCATCTTCGGCATCTTTAAGCAGTCGATTGAATTCGGGCCTTTTTCTGTCAGCTCCGGCATAATCATCGTCGCTGTAAATGTTATAAACTTCCCACCCCTGTTTCATTGCATACTGTAAAAGCATTGATTTTTGATTCTTTATACTTTCAGAATCATCAGTTTTATGTAGTTTGTCTCTGTCTTCTTCAGATAAGCGGCAATAAATTGCTACCTTGTCCATTGACTTCTCTCCTTTAGGACAGAACAAACCGCTGCATATATATTATACCATAAGTAAAAATGCTTGCTCGCAAGGGAATTTTTACGCAGCCGTCAATATCACAGTCCGTGCGTATGCACGGGGCGGCAAAGCCGTAAAGGCTTGCGTTGCAAGACTTACTGTGTATATTATACCACATAATGCCCTTCTTGTCTATCTTTTTGCAGCTCTGGCTTTTTCCTGCCTGTTAATCAGTTCAATCCACTTTTGAGAGAACTGACGCTTATCAGGACAGTCGCCATTTTTAAAAATGTTTTTAGTATGTTCTTGTTGGGTTTTCTTTTTGTCCATAACTGTCAGCCTTCTTTTTAGTGGATTGGCTATTACAGTAATATGAACAGGGACAGGATGTTTATTACAAGTCAGGGTTTAACTTTCCCTTAATGTAAGGAAACTCGGCCCTCACATAGATTCGTCTGATGTGGGGATATTTCCTTTTAAGCTCCGCAACAACTTTCAGACACAACTTGTCAAACTGACTCTTGCTTCCAAATAAAAATGTATCAACCTTTTTCTCTACAATTAAATCTTCAACAATTTCTTTCAGACGATTTACTAATTCGCCTGTAACTTCTATCTTCCTGTGCCCAAAGAAACAACAGGTATGTTCTTTTGATTCCACATTTATCACCTCAATTTTATAGATATACTATATATCCGTTTTTAACATTATACCACATAAAAGCTATAAAATAAATACACAATATATTTATTTTGAGGTGATTTTATGGCTATTAAAAGTGTATCTATAAGAATTGAAGAAGAAATGCTCGATAAAATCGGTTATGTAGCCGACTACGAAGGTCGCAGTGTTAACAGTCATGTTTTGGTGTTGATTCGTGAAAACATCAAAAAGTTTGAAGAAGAACATGGCTCTATTGACGGCGATATAAATCCAGATGTAAATGTAAAACCCACTCGCAGATAGTAAAACACGGAGCCACCATTCGGTAGCTCCGTATAATTTTCTTATGATATTTTATTTAAATTTAAGCTCATCACTAAACGCCTTACCAACCACATCACCAAGCTTACGATAAGTATGATGCACAGGATCGTATGTGATAGGACTGAATTTATTCAAATCAATTTTACCGTTTTCGTCAAGGATTCTTTCGTCTGCGCAAACATTTACTATTTCACCCACAAGTCTGCAGGTTTTTTCGTCATAGCTAATGAGCTTACACTCAAGTGCCATTGGCAGTTCATCAAAAAGGGGAGCGTCTACA
>CADBPJ010000253.1 GCA_902796445.1 uncultured Ruminococcus sp.
ACATGGAAAGAGGGCGAGCCTGATATGCCGCATATTTTTTGGGACTCGGATGTGGCAAAGTGGATAGAGGGCGCATCTTATTTGCTGATGGAGCAAAGAGATGAAAAGATAGAAAAGATAATAGATGACGTAGTTGACAAGATAGTCACAAACAGTGATGAAAACGGCTATTTCAACAGTTATTTTCTTGTAACGGAAAAGGATAAGAGATTTAAATTAAGGGATAAGCATGAGCTTTATTGTGCGGGACACCTTATGGAGGCGGCTGTTGCATATAATAAGGCAACAGGGAAGGATAAATTCTTAAAAGCAATGTGCAGATTTGCCGACTACATCGACAAGGTGTTCAGAGAAGAAAAGAGTGCGGGATTTATCACACCGGGGCATCCTGAAATTGAATTGGCTCTTGTAAGGCTTTATGATGCAACAGGCGAAAAGCGGTATCTGGAGCTGTCAAAGTTTTTCATTGACGAGCATGGTACAGGGAAAGATGCTTTTGACAACAGATTGGGTTTCACAGAGCTGTATAATCAAGACGAAACGCCGCTACGTGAGCGTTCAACTGCCGAAGGACACGCTGTACGTGCAATATATCTTTACTGCGGTATGGCGGATATTGCCGCAAGATACAATGATTCGGAGCTGTTTGAAGCGTGCAAGCGTGTGTTTGAGGATATGGTCAACAAGAAAATGTATATCAGTGGCGGATTGGGTTCAACACATTTGGGCGAAACATTCACTATACCGTATCATCTGCCGAACAGAACAGGATATGCAGAAACTTGTGCCGCAATCGCAATGGCATTATTCTGTAAACGTATGCAGCTGCTTGATATTAACTCCAAATATGCCGATGTTGCGGAAAGAGTAATTTATAACGGATTTTTATCAGGTGTATCTATGGACGGCAAATCGTTTTTTTATGAAAATCCGCTTGAAATAGATACGAAATTCAATGATGTTAATAAGTCGACAAAAACAAAAGAGCGTTATCCGATAACACAGCGTGTGGAGGTGTTTGGATGTTCCTGCTGTCCGCCTAATATAGTGAGGTTTATACCGTCGATTGCAGATTTGATGTACAGCTTTGATGATGAAACCATTTATGTTCATCAGTATATGAATTCGGAGACAGAATATGATAATATACATATATCGCAGACAACTGCCTATCCGGCGGACGGAAAAATAAAAATAAGCTGCAGTGCACCGCAAAAGCAGATTGCTGTACGTATTCCGTCATGGTGCTCCGATTTTAAAATAAACGCTGATTATACGATGACAAACGGATATGCGTATATTGCACTTAACGGCAGTACCGAAATAGAGCTTGAGTTTGATATGCCTGTTATCTGTGTAAAATCAAATAAACGCGTACATGAAAATGCGGGTAGAATTGCCATTATGAGAGGCCCTGTTCTCTATTGTGCCGAGGGAGTGGATAACGGTGAGGATTTAGCGGGTATTGCCGTTAGTATATCATCAGAATTCAAGTTGGAAGATAATGATTTTATTTTGCCGTCGCTTTCTGTATGCGCCTATAGAGAAAAGGACAGTGATATGCTTTATTCAAAGGCTGGCGACGACTATGAAGAATTCACGTTAAGGCTAATCCCTTATTATGCTTTTGCAAACAGAGGCGAAACGGACTTGGTTGTATGGTTTTTAAGGAAATAAGGAGTGCTTGGGTTGCATAAAAGATAACATTCAAAAATGATCTTACAAGCCTCGACTATGAATAATATATTATCAGTGCGGTATTTCACAAATCCGATAGGATTTATTTCGTTGAAAAAACGGCTTGCACAGGCAAGCCGTTTTTTCTGGTAGCGGTAACTAGATTCGAACTAGTGACACTGCGGGTATGAACCGCATGCTCTAGCCAACTGAGCTATACCGCCAAACAACATAGGTTATTATACACTATATTTTGTAATATGTCAAGAGTTTTTGCAAAAAAAATTAATAAATTTTTTGTGAGTGTATGAAAGGAAGTCTGTGAATAGAAGGTGTGAAATTCCCGTAATGTTAAACCTTCACAAAAAACTCAGCGATAAAATAATTTTCGCCGGATGTGCAAGAATTTTTAGGACACAGCGATATTTCCACTACACAAATATATGTTCACCCAAATAAGCAAGCTAAAGTAAACGCTGTAAGCGTACTGTATCGTAACAAAACAATCCCGAATAAGGCGTTGCCTTATTCGGGATTGATATTAATAGCAATTATTTATTTATTGTAACAGCATCACACAATGTACGTAATGTATCAAGATTTTCCCACCAAAAAACTTTTGTATAAGTATAAGAATCAGGAAGTTCTGCAGGTATGGTAGCTTGCGGTTGATAAGTTTTTGCATCAACCAGTTTACCGTTGCTTTCATAAAAAGCGACAATAATTGTGCCATCATATTCATCATCGGTACACAGTAGATTTTTTTGTGCATAATCCATTGCGTATTTACAGCATCCGTACAGTCTATTTCAAGTTCATAAAACTCCTCACCGAAATCACAATAGCCTGTTCTCGGCTTGCATTCGCAAAACCAGTGTATTCTTCCTGGGCTGTCGTATTCTTCGGTGCAAAACGGTTATCTCCAACCCCTGCAATCACTCCGTTTGCTACCATAAAATAAACGCTGTCCTTTGCCCAATCGTCAATATTGGCGTCGTCGGCAAACGGGGCAGG
>CADBPJ010000254.1 GCA_902796445.1 uncultured Ruminococcus sp.
ATGACGCTTGAAAATTCTTCGTCTAAAATTATGCAGCAGTTTGACCGTACCAATGCTCAAGGCATTAAGCTTTCAAGTAAAATAAGCACGGAAATAGAATATTTACTGAAAAAAAATAACCGGTCATTTGAAAGCTTAAATAATGATCCTATGCAAATCCGAGATTTGCAGCAATCAATGTATAATTTGCTTAATACTGCTTTGGAATCATCCGGAGGCAGCGGAGCTTATGTTGTTTTGGATGTGACGGTCAATACTGCGGCAAAGGACTCCGAATTTTCGCGCTGCGGATTGTATCTTCGCCGCACGAGCGTCAACGACAGTAATCCCGTCAATTCGGAAACAGCACTGTTTCGCGGTATGAAAGAGGTTGCAAGAAAAAACAAACTTGAGCTGCATAATCGATGGAATATGGAGTTTAATATAAAAAAGTTTCCTTATTACATGGAAATGCAGCAAAGTGCCCCGGTGCGCACAGCAAATTCTTATTTATGGGTAAAAAAGGAAACGCTTACGGACACATGGGAAAAAGCAATGTTGCTTGTTGTTCCTATTATCGGCAGCCAAGGAGAATTTTACGGTATATGCGGTGTTGAAATAAGTGAACTGTATTTCAGGCTTGCTTATCCGTCTTCTGAAAGCAAGTTTGGAACAATTGTTACGGCTTTGTCTCCAAATGAAAATGGGAATTTATGTTTGTCAAAGGGGCTATGCGGCGCTGACAACAGAGGTAAATTTTCGGAGCAAATTTTTTGTATAAAGCCATCGGGTAATTTTAACTACTATACATCAGACGAAAGAAAGTATGTTGGACTTTCGAAAGAAATTTCAATATCGTCTTCACCGTTAGACGATACAAAGTGGACAGTTTCGGTTCTTTTACCGGCGTCGAATTTCCGTGAGTATGCCGTTAAAAGAAAAGTAATTTATATTACAGTATTTGCCGCATTATTACTAATTATGATAATTATGTCGGCATTTCTCTCGCGAAAATATGTGCATCCCATTGCAAAACAGCTTGAGGCAATTCAAGCCGGAAATTTAACGCATGAATCTAAAACAGGACTGTCTGAAATAGATGAGCTTATGAATTTTCTGCAAACGCAGCAACAAAACACAATATCGGTAAACACCGGTATACCGGAGGGGATACAGGAAATTTTTAATAACTTTATTGAGCGAACCAAAACCCTGACAAATGCAGAATATAATATTTTAGAATATTATATTGAAGGATATCAGATTATGGAAATCCCTGATCTTGCATATATCAGCATGAGTACCGTAAGAAGACATAACAGAAGCATTTATGAAAAGTTAGAGGTTGCCTCCAAAGATGAATTGATGCTTTATATAGATTTGCTCAAACGTTGCGGACGTCTTGACGAACTTCGCCGTAATACAAAAGTTTAAAGATTATTTTTATCGAACTGACTGATTATTCGGTCGGTTCTTTTTTTTGCACTCTATTTGGGCATTTTCGATAAATAAAAATGTCGAATACTGTTAAATATGCACATTATCCAATGGATAATATTTAAGAAAAAGCCCAAAAACTATCCAATGGATAATATCTTTTTTATTTTCTATCAACTATAATAAAATCATAACACAGTTGAAAGGAGCAAATCGCTATGATGAAAGACGAATTGATAAAGTATATGAAGGATTGTTCGACGGAAGATGAGTTTTGCTTTAAGTTCTTATGTTCATCCTGCGGAACATGGTGGTACAGTAAGCCAATACCATTTTCGCAGGCCGGCAGCAGAGTATCGGATGAAAACAAAAAAGTGATTTATGACGCACTTTACAGAAGAGGGTGGATTAATGCGCGGAACGCCGTCTTGGATGATGCAATAAATCATTTTAGCATTTGCCCGATATGCCATGGATTGATATGTGACCGTTGCTTTTTGATATGCAACGAAATTGAGATGTGCAAAAACTGTGCAGAAAGGCTGCACGAATCGGGGAAACCGGTTATAGCAGAAACTGCTGTCAGTTTGATTTTTTGAACCATTAATACAA
>CADBPJ010000255.1 GCA_902796445.1 uncultured Ruminococcus sp.
TATATTTAATGTCTTAAAAAATGACAGACGCTCTAAAGTGGGAAATAAAGATTTAAAGCTCTACTTATTTGAGGACGGAATAATAACTTACAGTAGGCTTTTCCTTTCCTACTATAATGAATGCAAAAACAAATCCGTAAGCATGAAGCATAGGCTCTTTGATAAGATTTGCAACAATGAATATATATATGGGAATATAACCGGCATGTATCTGTTTAATCCGGAGCTTATGATGTACAAGCCTGATTGGGAGCTTATACCAATAAAAAAAATAGATAAAAATGATGACTTGTTCAGAAGACAATTGAATTATATTTTCAGATATGACCAAATGAATGATTCATATGATAGGAAAATAATTTTTATGGAGGAATCGCTTTATATTGGCGAAAAGAAACGCCCGGATCTTGAGCTTCTGAATCGGATCGCGGATGAAGTCGGAAAAGAAAATATAATGGTGAAAATCCATCCGAGGAATCCCGAAAATATATTTGAAAATGAGGGGTATAAGACGAATAAAAACACGGCAATCCCGTGGGAACTTATTCTTATTAATAACGATTTCTCTGATAAGCGCCTGATAACTATCGGCTCGTCCTCTGTACTAAATCCTGTGACTGTATTCGGAATTAGTATAAAAACCTATTCACTTTATAACTGTCTTGCGGAAAAACCTGTAATACTGAAGGGGGATTTTTGGGACTGCATAAAGTATCAGTATGGGGTGTATTCGGATTGTATAAAAATATATGATAGCATAGAGGAAATAATAGATGATATAAAGCATTAAGCACTAAGCATACCGTTGGAGCCGAGAACATCGGTGGCACCGATAGAAATCAAGCAGTGTATCGGATTAATATTTTTTTCACTGTTTTTTCTGCAGACGGCTTGCTAATGTATTTACGCAAATAGAAATTTCAAAGCGTTAACTAACTGATTAACAATGAAGGCGAAAAGCTGTGGCTTGAGTCACCTCAGACCAGTCAAAGCTGTAATGAAAATGAACAAATCCACAGTGCCTATTTATATATTATATCAAAGGTAGCTAACCTTTGGTATAAGCAAAAAAGATAATTTTAAAGGAAGGAGAAATAATATAACTATCCCTTAAAATTGGATAATTATATTATACGTGATGAAAATACTTGGAATAATATTTCAATAGTTGAAAACGAGGATCAGCAATATTGATATATAAAATATAACTGTGATCCTGATTTTAGTATAGATGCAATGCTTGAAAATGCTGATGATGGAGATGTTGTATCTGCGATTCTGAACTATAATTATAGTTATCAGCTCCATAGTCTTTATGGCACGTTAATCATTGAGGTGTTTTTTTATGTAAACTCGGGTTAATTTGTTGACAAACGTCTTTAATTATGATATAATTTAATTCGTCAGTGCGATAAATTACGAAAGGAAGTATAAATAATGTCTGTAGAGAAAAATACGGTCAATATTAACACTAACACAAATGGAAATGTTGATACAAATAAAACATTTATTTCAGATATAAGTGTTATTGATATTATAAATATGATGCTTACATTTTGGTGGTTTATAGTTGTGTTTGCAATTTTTGTCGGTGGAGCTACATATACGTATTTTAAGGTAAGCTCAATCCCTGTTTATAAATCTACCGCACAGGTATGCATCAGTAACGAAGCGACACAAACTTCAACAAGCGTTAATACCAATGCGTTGATAGGAGCAACAAATTTGCTGCCATCGTATATAGAAGTATTGGAGAGTAAGCAATTCTTAGCACAGATAAGTGATGATATAGATAATAAATACAGCGTATCAGATGTAAAATCTATGATAAAGTTTGAAGGTGTCGAGAGTACAAATATTATAACGATTACAGTAACTCATGAGGATTCACACGTAGCGTATCTTGTCGCTTCAAGTATTGTAAGTAACGCACCTTCGGAAATGTCACGTGTATTTGGCGGCGGTAGCACAACATTTACGGAATATCCTGAAGAGGCGAAATCGCCTGAGCCTATGCACACGACACGTAATGCGGCGATTGGTTTGATTGTTGGTGCTGCGATTGCTATGATGATTATTTTCTTGGTTAACTTGTTTGATACACGTGTAAAGAGTAAAGACGATCTTATGTCGAGATATGGATTGCCGATAATTGGTGAAATTCCGAGCCTTGATTATGAGGGTTGATTTGTACGAATTAACGAAAGGATTTGAAATAGGAAATGGCTTTTATCATTAAAAACAAGAAGAAAGCTGCAAATGCGGATGAGACAACACTCGATGAGCGTCGAAATCGACTGAAAAAAAGTCAGGAAATGATTTTAAATAAAAAGACATCGTTTGTAATTCAGGAAGCATATAGAACGGCACGTACTAATATTATATTTTCTCTTGCTGATTCAGAAGACAGGTGCAAGTCCATATGTGTTACAAGTGCGAATGCGAGTGAGGGAAAGACTACTACAACATTGAATTTGGCTATTACTTTTGCACAGACAGGCTCCAAAGTATTGCTTATAGATGCAGACTTAAGAAAGCCTAAAATACATCAGTATCTTGGCGTTGTTAAGTCTGACGGATTGACAACAATATTATCAAAGCAGAAATCATTTGAAGATGTTGTGTACCATAATTTAAGACCGGGTCTTGATTGTCTGACATCAGGCTCAATACCTCCAAACCCTGCAGAACTATTGGGTTCTGAGTCGATGGGTGAATTAATGAAAAAGCTAAATAAGGAGTATGATTACATCCTTATTGATACTCCGCCTGTAACTGTTGTTACAGATGCGGTAGCTTTGTCGAGTTATGTATCAGGTATTTTGCTTATCGTCAGAGAAGGATACACTAACTATGAGAGTATCGACCAGGCATTGACTCTTTTAAAAATTGCAAAAGCTAAACTTTTGGGATTCTTTATAAATGATATTGATGCACTGAGCATCAACTATGGTTCATACAGAAGCGGATACGGCAGAAAATACAAAGGCAGGTACGGAAAGTATGGAAGCGGTAGCGGTGGTTACGGATATAACTATGGATATGGTTACGGATATGGTTATGGCTATTCCGATGATGGTTCATCAATAAAAAAGACCGAATTTGATGAATATAAAAATGATTCAAATGAGTCAGAGGTGGAATAATGAATTATAAATGGTTGAAGCTTTTTATAGTATGTGTTATTTCTGTCGTATGCATCGCAGGATGTGGTAAAAAATCTGATATAAAGGCTGAACTTGATTCCGTAGAAATTACATATGAGCTTCCTGAAGTAACCAATGCAAATTGCAGAAAATTATCTGAGTCAGACGAAGCGGTGTATGAGCAGCAGATTGCTGCTTGCGATATGTATTATGAGGCATATTACAAAACGAGAACATCTGACTATAAAAATAAATATAAAGGTGATATAAAACCTAAGCGAATAGCATATTATTGCCAAAATCGTCGTTTGGAACTATATGATGATATTAAATCGCAGTTAATAGAAAATGTCAAAGAGATAATGGGCAATGTGGAGGACTGTGATAATGTTGATGCATATTTGAATCGTGTTGTACAAGATACAGTAGATTTCTATGATTATTATGCTGATTTTATGTATGCCGAAACAGATGCAGAGTTGGAAGAAAGTGCCTGTAGAATATTAGAAATTTTTTACGAACGGACCAATATTCTTGCATTTTCATTTATGGATGAATATAAGTCTGAATTTATAACTCTAGCAACAAATCGTATTGAGA
>CADBPJ010000256.1 GCA_902796445.1 uncultured Ruminococcus sp.
AATTAGAGCATCGTATTATAACACACAACACAGCACAAAAAGACTTTTTGGAGGATGTTGATTTCAGTAATTCAGATGTTGTATTAAAAAAATGGATTTATGAAAGTAAAACCATTCTCAAGGAAGCATTACATGGAGGTATGAATTATGATTTGTCCCAAGAATGAATGCCTTGAGTGTGGAGCATGCTTTGCAGTATGTCCCATTAATGCAATCAAAATGGCTGAAAATATTTATGGAGAATATTTACCGTTAATTGACAATGACAAGTGTATAAAATGTAATAAATGTAATAAGATTTGTCCTGTAATAAACAAAACAGATTATAAAAAACCATTAGAATGCTATGCTGCTTATACACAAAATGAAAATGATCGCAATTCATGTGCTTCTGGCGGTATTGCAACAGCTTTTGGCAAACAAATAATTAATGCTGGCGGAGAAACTTTTGGAGCAGTCTTAAATGAAAAATTTTCTTTTACAAAAGCTGAGAATATAAGTGGTTTAGAAGAGTTTAAAGGCAGCAAGTATGTTCATATACCGGCGTATCATATCTATAGGGATATAAAAAAGGATTTAATGACTGATAAAAAGATTCTTTTTATCGGTACCCCTTGTCAATGTGATGCATTACTTCATTACATAGGAAAAGAGTATGAAAATCTTATAACTGTTGATTTAATCTGTCATGGAACACCACCATATAGATACCTTAATGAATGGATAAAGTACGTTACTAAGGGTATGTATTTTGACCAAATAACATTTCGTGGAAAAAGAGATTATTATTTGACAGTCTATAATGATTCTAAAATAATATACTCAAAACAACATAATGAAGATGGATACTTTTCAGCATTTTTAACAGGCCTCATTCACAGAGAACCTTGCTATTCTTGCCCATATGCAAGGATTGAAAGAATTAGCGACATAACCATAGGAGATTTTTGGGGATTACCACAAAATGCACTAAATGGGTATATGGGAAAAAAGTCAGTTATCCTTATAAACACAACAAAGGGGAAAAATTTCTTTAAAACAGTTGTACCTAATTTGGTAGTCGAAAAAAGAGATATAACTGAAGCAATTAGTGGGAACAAACAACTTACGCATCCGGCAAGCAGACATAAAAAACAGAAATTGTTTTTACGATATTATCCCGAATATGGGTTTTATAAGGCTTTGAAAAAATGCGGTATATTACGCGAAACATTAATTACAATTATAAAAAACAAGCTAATGTTTTTTCCACGAAAAATAATACGGAGATTAAAAAATGAAAAAAAACAAACTGGTTAGTAATTTTGGGTTTAATATAATTTATGAATTAACCACAATTCTGTCTTCTCTGCTTATGGCGCCTTTTCTCACAAGGACGCTTACAGCTGAGAAACTTGGAGAATATACATATATAAATTCTATTATAAGCTATTTTGTGCTGTTTGCAATGTTGGGTTTTTCTATACTTGGCAATAGAGCAATTGCATACACACGAGATGATAGATTAAAATTAAATATAACATTTTCGAGAGTATATATAACACAAATGATAACATCTATAACATCTTTGGTGTGTTTTATAATTTTCGGGGAAATACTTCAAATGGGAACAATATACTACATAATCGGATTGTTGATTGTTTCGTGTATATTCGATGTTAGCTGGTTTTTTAAAGGTATGGAAAATTTCAAATTATTTTCTATATTAAACACATCGACCAAAATAATAGGAATGCTTCTCACGTTTATTCTAATTAACGATAAAAATGATTTGCTGACATATGCCTTGATCATGTCATTAGTTACGCTAATAGGAAATTTATGCGGTTTTTGTATTGCACTAAGAGAAATACATTTTACACGAATATCTGCCAAATCAGTTTTGTTTACAATTAAAGAAGCACTCATACTGTTTGTTCCAGTTATATCTGTAAGCGTGTATAAAATGATGGATAAATTAATGATTGGTGCAATGACTCATAATTTAATCGGCGTGAGTAATTATTCTTATGCAGAGCAGATGGTTAATATACCTGCAGGAATTATAACAGCATTAAGTTCAGTAGCATTACCTCGAATGGCAAATTTAAGCATACATTCAAGAACAGAAAACAAAAATATTATTGCGAATAAAATACTTATAGCCTCATGTTGCATATCTTGTGCTATATCATTCGGCTTGGCAAGCATTTCCAAAAACTTTGTTCCACTATATTTAGGGGATGAATATTACGATTCTGCAAACTACTTAGTTTTGCTGTCAATCACATCTATACTTTCATCTTGGACAGCAATGATGAGAAATTTGTTTTTATTGCCGGCAAAAAAAGATAGAGTATATATTACATCAGTAGTGATGGGGGCATGTTTAAATTTTATATTAAACATTCTTTTGATAAAAAAATATGCAATATATGGTGCAATAATTGCTACTATTGCTTCTGAATTATTAGTAACGATTATCCAAACAATAGCGGCTGCACAGCAAACCAATATGAAAAAGCACATACTAAACGCAATTCCTTTCTTTTTTATTGGAATTATAATGCTCGTTGTATGTAAAACAATTTCAAGCAACCTACCTTTAAATTGGAGTTCATTTTTTGTGTTAATAGGTATTGGTGCAATAGTGTATTTAGCTTTATCTATAGGATACTTACTTACATTAAAAAAATATAGTGAAAGAAGATGTTAAAAATGAATTTATTTACAAACAAAACATTACTTATTACCGGTGGAACCGGATCGTTCGGCAATGCCGTTCTTAATCGCTTTTTAAAAACCGATATCGGCGAAATCCGCATTTTCTCCCGAGATGAGAAAAAACAGGATGATATGCGTCATGAATTTCAAGCAAAAATGCCGGAAGCAGCTGATAAAATTAAATTTTATATCGGTGATGTCAGGGATTTGGCATCAGTGAAAAATGCAATGCACGGTGTAAACTACATATTTCATGCTGCCGCTTTAAAACAGGTACCATCATGTGAATTTTTCCCCTTGGAAGCTGTAAGAACAAATGTTATTGGTACAGAGAATGTACTTACAGCTGCCATTGATGAAGGTGTAGAATCTGTCATATGCCTTTCTACGGATAAAGCAGCATATCCGGTAAATGCTATGGGAACTTCAAAAGCTATGATGGAAAAGGTTATTGTTGCGAAAAGCCGCACAACAAATAAAACAAAAATTTGCTGTACCCGATATGGCAATGTTATGTGTTCCAGAGGTTCGGTTATTCCCCTTTGGATTGATCAAATTCGGGCAGGACAAGCAATAACTATTACTGAGCCTTCTATGACACGATTCATTATGAGTTTGGATGAGGCTGTTGATCTTGTTTTATTTGCTTTTGAGCATGGTGAGCCGGGCGACATATTGGTTCAAAAAGCTCCTGCCTGCACAATTGAAACGCAGGCAAAGGCTGTTTTAGAACTGTTTGATAGAGATCATAAGTCAGAGATCAAAGTAATCGGTATCCGACACGGAGAAAAGATGTACGAAACGCTTTTAACCAATGAAGAATGTACTCATGCTGTTGATATGGGAAACTTTTATCGTGTCCCATGCGACAAGCGAGGCCTAAATTATGACAAGTATTTCAGCGAAGGCAATGTTGACAGAAACCCTCTCAGTGAGTTTAATTCAAATAATACAAAGCTATTGGATGTTGAGCAAACGAAAGAAAAGATATCTTCGCTTGCATATATTCAAAACGAACTTGAAAAGGATGGGATAATATGAATATACTTGTGACAGGGGCAAAAGGCTTCGTTGGAAAAAACTTGTGCGAAACTCTTAAAAGTATTCGTAATGGCAAGGATTGCATTCACCATATAAAAATAGATGACATTTTTGAATATGATATTGACAGTGATTTTGAACTTTTAGATGAATACTGTTCCAAAGCAGATTTCGTATTCAATCTTGCTGGCATTAATCGTCCGAAAAACGAGTCGGAATTTATGGATGGAAACGTTGGGTTTGCATCTGTCTTGCTTGAAAAGCTGAAAAACGCGAACAACCTCTGCCCCGTAATGCTTTCAAGCTCTGTTCAGGCAACGCTTATAGGACGTTACGGAAAATTGGATTATGGCAAATCGAAGCTTGCAGGAGAAAATTTATTTTTTGATTATGCGGCAAAAACAGGTGCAAGAGTCCTGGTGTATCGTTTTCCAAATTTGTTTGGCAAGTGGTGCAGACCAAACTACAACTCCGCTGTTGCAACATTCTGTTATAATACAGCAAATGATTTGCCCATCCAAATAAATGACAGAAATACAGAGCTTGAGCTTTTATACATTGATGATCTTGTGGAAGAAATGCTTGCAGCACTTGAGGGAAATGAGCATCACTGTGAATTTGAAGGCTTAAAAACCGTATTAAACAATGATGGAAAATTTTGTACCGTACCGATAACATATCACATTACTTTGGGTAAGATCGCGGATTTGTTGAATGCTTTTAAAACGCAAACAAAAACACTGGTTATGCCTGAAATACCTGAGAATAGTTTTGCAAAAAAACTGTACTCAACATATCTTTCGTATCTTCCGAAAGAGAAAACCATTTTTCCTCTTAAAATGAACGCTGATGACAGAGGTTCGTTTACCGAAATTATGAAAAGTGAAAAATGCGGTCAATTTTCGGTTAACATTTCTAAGCCCGGAATAACAAAAGGTCAACATTGGCATAACAGTAAGTGGGAATTGTTTATTGTTGTATCAGGGCATGCTCTGATTCAGGAAAGAAAAATTGGCAGTGATGAAATTTGGTCATTTGAGGTTTCAAGTAAAAAAATAGAGGCAGTTCACATGTTACCAGGTTATACTCATAGTATAACCAATTTATCTGAAACAGAAGATCTTATCACTATTATGTGGGCAAACGAGCAGTTTTCCCCCAGCAAGCCGGATACATTTTACGAGGAGATATAACTATGGAAATAAAGCAAAATTATAAGGATATTAAATTTAAAAATGATGGTAGATTAAAGCTTTTGATTATTGTGGGGACACGCCCGGAGGTTATTCGTCTATCAGCAGTCATCACAAAATGCCGCAAATATTTTGATTGTATTCTTGCACACACTGGTCAGAATTATGACTATAACCTAAACGGCATATTTTTCAAAGATTTAAAGATTGAACAGCCGGAGGTGTATATGGATTCCGTCGGTGCTGATCTTGGTGAAACTGTAGGAAATATAATAAATTGTTCCTATAAACTTATGCGAGAGATAAAACCCGATGCCTTACTTATTTTAGGAGACACAAACTCTTGTCTTTCTGCTATATCGGCAAAGCGCTTGCATATTCCGATTTTCCATATGGAAGCAGGAAATCGCTGCAAAGATGAGTGCTTGCCCGAAGAAACCAACCGTCGCATTGTTGATATTATTTCAGATGTAAATATGGCATATTCCGAACACGCAAGGCGCTATCTTGCCGAATGTGGTTTGCCCAAAGAACGCACTTATGTTACAGGTTCGCCAATGGCAGAAGTCCTTCATAAAAATCTCTCGGAAATTGAAGCCAGCAATATATTATCACGCCTTAATCTTCAAAGCGGAAAATATATACTTCTTTCGGCTCATAGAGAAGAAAACATAGATACGGACAAAAACTTTAATTCACTTTTTAATGCCGTTAACAAAATGGCTGAAAAATTTGATATGCCGGTTTTGTATTCTTGTCATCCGAGAAGTAAAAAAAGGCTTGAATCCTCTGGGTTTGTACTTGATAAGAGAGTTGTTATGCATGAACCATTAGGATTTCACGACTATAACTGTTTGCAAGTGAGTGCGTTCGCTGTTGTGTCAGACTCGGGGACTCTTCCCGAGGAAAGTTCATTTTTTACAAGCATTGGCAAACCATTTCCTGCCGTTTGCATACGCACCAGCACGGAACGTCCGGAGGCATTGGATAAAGCTTGCTTTGTATTAGCCGGAATTGATGAAAACAGTCTTTTGCAGGCAGTTGAACTCGCCGTATTAATGAATCAAAACAAAGACTTCGGTATACCTGTTCCCGATTATATCAATGAAAATGTATCAACAAAGGTTGTAAAGATAATTCAGTCATATACGGGAATTGTAGATAAAATGGTCTGGAGGAAAGGAAGTGGAAACTGAAAGTGAGACTTGAAAGCAAGAAGAAACTTGTACTCAGAAGAGTCATCGTTCTTTCTTTGACTATTATCTTCGGTATAAGTGCTATAGTAGTTATATTCAAACAGCGTAATAACATTACGGCTTTACACTATGCCTTAAATTGTTCCGAGGAAGACAGAGAACAGTTACAAAAGGATAATAATGAACTTATAGCAGATATAGTGGAAAAATTGAACAAAGAAGGCGTTGGGTTACTTACTGACGATGAGGTTAGCAGGTTAAAAAGCGGCGATTTAACAGAGGAACAGGTTTTAGAAATAATAGGAGAACGAAGCAATAGTGCAAATAATGTTCCAAATACTTCTGAACCAACGGAATATGAATCTGCAAAATCTGATGTTGAGAATAATTCAAATGATAGCGCTTCATCCGAAAGTGAGACACAAAGTAAAAATACAGTACAAAGCAACAATATAAGTAGTCTGGTTTCTCAAATATATTCGTTGCGCTCAAGTTTTTCGGGACAAGTTGATTCCCTTGTATCGCAGGCTCAAGCTGATGCGGCTTCCGGAAAATACACCAAAAGTGAGCTTATAGGCAAGTATGCAGGGCAATTATCATCTCTTGAAGGCTCATGTGACTCGCAATTTAATTCGTTAGTATCACAAATAGAATCTGAATTATCAAAAACAAACGGTGATACAAGTCTTATCTCAGAATTGCGATCAGCATACGAAAATGAAAAAAGTATAAAAAAAGCCTCTCTTTTGTCTAACTATACTGACTAATTAAATGCTTAATTCGGAGGATTTTTGATATGAAAAGAATAAGAAACAGATATTTGTTTATAATTGATATCTTTTTGTGCATACTTGCTTATGTGCTTACAATCGGAATTGTATTTCCTGTTTCTGCAATAGAATTGTATTTTGTACCAGGAATAAAACTTATAGCAGTAACAACAGTTATTTATACGATTATGTTATCTACATTCGGCATTTACCATATTGATTGGAACTATGCCGGTGCAAATGAATATCTTAGGCTCATATTTGGAGTTGTAATAGCAGCAATCGGTAGTTTCTCATCGGGACTTTTTATAAATACCGATATTATTTTCCCCAAAATAAATATTGCTGCCAATGTGTTTATTATTACAATGATTTGCGGCTTGAGGTTTACTGTTAGACTCGTATATAAAGCACATATGTTAAACAGTAAGCAAAAAGGTCCAAAAACGCTTATCATTGGTGCCGGTCGGCTTGCAGTTATGCTGCTTCGTGATATAGCAGATAATGAACATTTGAATTATGATGTTGTTGGTCTTATAGATGATGATGCAGACAAACAAAGAACACATATATACAATTCATGTGTAATCGGAACAAGAAATGACATTACTCGTATATGCCGAGAAAAAAAGATTGAGCAGATTATTTTTGCAATACATAGCCTGTTACCAATTCAAAAAACAGAATTATTAGATATTTGCAGTAAAACAGGTGTGAAAGTCAGCATTATCCCAGGTGTAGAGGCAGCCTTAAACGGTAAGCTTCAACTTGGAAAAATGCGTGAGATTGAAATTGAAGATTTGCTTGAAAGAGCGCCGATAACACTGGATAACAAACTCATAAGAAATGAAATATGCGGTAAAACGGTGATGGTTACGGGCGGTGGCGGCTCTATCGGCTCGGAGCTTTGCCGGCAGATTGTTAAATTTAAACCTGAACGCCTTGTCATACTGGATATATATGAAAATACAACCTATGAATTGCAGAATGAATTGGAAGAAAACTATCCAAATCAAAAACTTGATGTGTTGATTGCATCTGTACGAGACAAGCAACGCTTAGATTCTATTTTTGAGAAATACAAACCGGATATAGTTTTTCATGCGGCAGCTCATAAGCATGTTCCGCTTATGGAATTTTCACCATGCGAAGCTATAAAAAATAACATTTTCGGTACATACAACACAGCACGTGCAGCAATTGAATATGGGGTAAAAAGATTTGTGCTTATATCAACAGACAAAGCGGTTAATCCTACAAATGTTATGGGTGCAAGTAAACGAATGTGCGAAATGATTATTCAAACCATGCAGAACTGTGGGAAAACAGAATTTGCAGCAGTTCGGTTTGGTAATGTTCTCGGATCAAACGGTTCTGTCATACCGAGATTCAGAAAACAAATTTCGGCAGGAGGCCCGGTTACTGTAACGCATCCGGAAATAACCCGCTTTTTCATGACCATTCCAGAGGCTGCACAGCTCGTTTTGCAGGCGGCAGCTTATGCAAAAGGCGGAGAAATATTTGTGCTTGATATGGGTAAACCTGTCAAAATATATGACCTCG
>CADBPJ010000257.1 GCA_902796445.1 uncultured Ruminococcus sp.
ATTAGGCTCTTCCCCAACACATGAGGTTAAAAGCATAGGCAGAAGCATTATGATTAATAATTTAGAGAATTTGTTTTTCATTATTATCTCATTAATTCCTTTCACATCATTTAAGTTTGTAAGAAAATTGTTCATGTTGTGCGTACGCAAGAGCGAGGCTATACATGAGTATGCGAGCGAGAGCGAACGTGCAAGATGGGCAATTTTATTCAAACTTATTATAATGTTTCACGTGAAACAATTTGTAAATAATACCAATTATAATTGGTACTGCAAAAGCAGGAATATAAAGCCAGCGATTTATAATCCCTTCGTAATAGAGAACATCATTTAGAGATGCGGGAATGACAAAAATTCCTGTGGCCACTATTACGATTGGTGCAACGAGAGGCTTTGCGTGATGCAATTTAAAGCTTTCTCGCCATACTTCTGCAAGTACTGCAAGATAAAGCGTACCGTAAAGTAAAATGGAAATTGCCCATATAAATTGAAATAATGCCTCGAGCCTTGAAAAGAAATCACTCAAATTTATAAGACGTTCAAGCTGATAAATGGGTATTATAAATTCAGATGACACAGGATATGCATAACATAAGCCGTAAGCAATAAACACAAGCACCATACACCCTCCGCCAATCAATATTGAACGTGTACCTGATTTTTTGTAATCTTCAACATCTTTCATATATGGAATTAAAATATTTAGTAACAGTAAGTCTGCAAAAACTGACAGCCCTGATAATCCGTCTATAAATATAGCTTTTATGCCGTTTCCGAGTATGGGAAGAAGATTTACACTTTCTATATCTTCAATAAGACATATTAAGAACCCAACAAACACAATGCCTGCGATAGGTAAAAATATCTGATGCACACGGGCAATGGACTCTATTCCGCACCATGCACCTAAAACAAGGGTTATGATAAATACCGTTCCGATTATCTCTGCATATGTTTTCTGCAACAGAACAAGACGTATTATTTCGGGAAAAACTCGGATTATATCTGCAAAATTTATGGATAATACTGCGAAAACCGCCAACCCTGTTATAATTCGTAAGGGTGTGCCCCCTACGTCATCTGCCATAGAAATAACATTTTTTCGTGTTGTATACAGTTTTTTTAAAACATAGAACAGACAAAAAGCTACAGCGGTAGTATATATTCCTGCAATCCATGCGGCATTACCACAGTAGGTAAACATATCGCGCGGGAATGTTATAATTACTTTTACTACTATTGCATTTATGATTATTGATGAGAGCTGTTTATCGGTAAGCATTGCCTTTTCCTTTATTCAAACTTATTTTTGACTTTCCATTTTCGACTTATAGGCGGCTCGGACTCGGAATCTTCTGTTTTGAGGTATCCGGGTCGTTTTTCTCGTTTTGCGATTCCGTTTATAAATATCGCCATAGTCATTGCCTTCTTCTTTATTCCAAGGCTTGGTGATAAGAACGGAATACCAAAGCTTGTGGCACTGCCAAGATACAGGCTGTATAGTACAATTCCTACAGCTATGCCGAAAAAGCCAAGACCTGATGCTAAAAATATAAAACCAAGCCGTAATATTCTGTATGTCCAACCCAAGGTATAGTCAGCAGTAGAAAAGGAGCCGATACCCGTAATTGCGATTATAATTATCATTATGGGACTTACTATTTTTGCATTTACTGCCGCCTGACCAAGTATAAGACCGCCGACAATACCAAGGGTTGAGCCGATTGGTGATGGCATTCGTATACCTGCTTCACGTATCAGTTCAAAGGAAATGTCCATTAAAAGCATTTCCAAAAGGCTCGGAAACGGTACGTTTTCTCGTGATGCACTGATTGAGTATAACAAATATGTGGGAATGATTTCTTGATGGAATAGCGTTATTGCAAGATATAATGCGGGTAGCAATACAGAAACAAACATTCCTAAAAGTCTTATAATCCTTGACATCAAGGCAAATGGTACGTGTAAATAATCGTCTGATGCAGAATGTGTAAGTTCAAAAGCATTAGACGGCATAATCAATGCACGAGGAGCACCATTTAAAATAAGCACACATCGTCCTTCCGTCAAAGCTCTTGCTGCACGGTCGGGGCGTTCGGTTGCATATGTCTGGGGTGTTATCATAAATCGTCTGTCCTCAACAAGCATTTGTACCTCTTCGATGCCTATTATATAGTCCTTTTCTATTGCGTTTAATCTTCTCTTTGCCTCACCTACAAGCTTTTTGTTTGTAAGTCCGTCAATATATAGTAAAACCCCGGGAGTTTTAGATACAGAGCCAATTTTAACTCCGTATGCAACAAGTTTTTCCGTTTTCAAAGTTTTTCTGATGAGTGCTGTATTTGTACGCATCATTTCTCCGAATGCTTCTTGAGGACCGTATATTGATTGCTCGTTTTCGGGCTTGTCTATGCCTCTATGCTCCCATTGCTTTACATCAAAAACAAATGATGTTGCAACACCATCAACAAATAAAGCACAAGAGCCGAAATTTATCCCCTCTGCAACGTTATCCATATCGGTGTCCACTGTGACCTCTGCGTGTGTAGTAAAATATTTATATAGCTCATCATCAAAGTCGGCATCCTGTATATGTGATAGGCCAATCAGTGATTTTATAATATAATCGTCAATAGCCTGACTGTTTACCATTCCTTCAAAAAATATCACAAAAGCTTGTCGACCATCCTTTAATGCAATCTCACGCAATATTACATCATCATTCAGAGGAATGTTATATCGTCTGCGGATATAAGCGAGGTTTTCTTCTATATTTGTTGACACATAATTTTTTTCTACATTCTTTTCTTCTCTGACGTCAAATTCGGTTGTTTCATCATTTGAAAGAGAAAAAGCATCGGCTTTACTTGCAGGTATAAATGTAAAAAGTTCTTTTAAAATATTCATTATAATCTCCAATCTTGCATTTATTATGGGTTTGTAGCGAAAATATATACATATTTATGTAAAAAAAGTCATAAAATTTATATATGATAAAAAATTTTTGAAATTTTTTGAAAATGTTTCACGTGAAACATTTACAAATAAAAAATTTGTGGTATAATGTATGTAGTGGCTGTTGCGAAATGCAACAGCATGGTGCTATGCACCTCTTGCCTTGCGGCAAGCACTACACATTGACGGCTTCGCAAAAATGTCCTTGCGAGCAAACATTTTTGCTCATGGTAGAATGTACGTAGTGGGTGTTGCATTTTGCAACACCAAGGTGACAATAAAAATTGCAGGAGGAACACATATGGGTAAAATAATTGCCGTAACCAACCAAAAAGGCGGCGTTGGAAAAACCACAACCTCCGTAAACCTTGCAGCTTGTCTTGCGTATGAAGGCAAAAAGACACTTATAATTGACTGCGACCCACAGGGTAATGCCACAAGTGGATTTGGCTATGATAGAGATGACTATACTCTTTCGGTCTATGATTGTCTGATTGATCCCGAAAAGACAAAGGATGCCCTAATCAAGACAAAGTATTCAAATTTATATATACTCCCCTCGTCCTCGGATTTATCTGCGGCGGAAATAGAGCTTGCGCTTGAAGAAAATCGAGAATTATTCCTGAAAAAAGCTCTAAGTGCGATTAAATCAGACTTTGACTTTATAATAATAGATGCTCCGCCTGCTTTGGGGATGATTACCATAAATGTTATGACTGCTTGTGACAGTATATTAATTCCCATTCAGTGCGAATACTATGCATTGGAGGGGTTGTCACAACTTGTAGGTACAGTGCGAAAAATAAAGAAGTCCTACAATAAAAACATTGAAATTGAGGGTGTATTGGGAACTATGTATGACGGCAGGACAAACCTATCCATACAAGTCCTTGACGAGGTTAAGAAATATTTCCCTGACCTTGTATATAAATCCATAATACCGCGAAATGTAAAGCTATCCGAAGCTCCCAGCTTTGGCGAGCCGATAATTAAATATGATCGTGCATCAAAGGGTGCAGATGCATATGTAAGTCTTGCAAAAGAGGTTATACGGAATAACGAATAATTAGAGAAAGGAGCCACGATATGGCAAAAGCTAAGCTTGGGAGAGGGCTTGGATCATTGTTTGACGAGCCGATGCTTGCAACAGATGCAGATACTGTGGAATCTTTGCGGATTACACAGGTCGAGCCTAACAGAAATCAGCCACGTCATCAGTTTGATGAGGAAAAGATAGAAGAGCTTTCAGACTCCATAAAAGAGTATGGCGTTATACAACCTATAATCGTTGTAAGAAACGACGACAGGTACAAAATTGTTGCGGGAGAGCGCAGATGGCGTGCGGCAAAAAAAGCAGGATTAAAGGAAATACCTGCTGTTGTCAGAAACTATACGGAGCAGGAAATTGCCCAGATTGCATTAATAGAAAATTTACAACGTGAAAATCTGAACCCCATAGAAGAAGCTTTGGGATTTCAGACGTTAATGAATAAATACAATATGACACAAGAGGACGTGAGTGAAAAGATTGGCAGATCACGCAGTGCTATTGCAAATTCTGTCAGGTTGCTGTCGCTTGATGAGCCGATACGTCAGAAACTTATAACGGGCGAAATTTCAAGCGGACACGCACGTGCGTTATTGTCTGTTGAAAAGTCGGATATTCGTTTGGTACTCCTTGATGCCATAATAGAAAAAGGTCTTAATGTACGTCAGGCAGAGGCGCTTGCAAAACAGCTCCAGGCGGCTAAACCAAGACGCAAAAAGCCTGTTATTGATGAACAGCTTAAGGTACATATCACACAGCTTGAGGATAGGCTTGCATCTCGTTGGGGGACGAAGGTACGTCTTATCCATGACAATAAAAAAGGCAAAATAGAAATAGAATACTATGGCAATGAGGATTTGGAGCGAATTATTTCTTTATTAGAGGAGGAATAGAATGAACGAAGTTATATTAATAGCAGTTATTGCGGTTTTGGCAGTGTTTGTTATTGCCTCACTTATTATAGGTGTTACAAACTCGTCTAAAATCAATGCAGTGCTTGACTATTCAGAGGACGGTGATTTAGTAACATGTCTTGAAAAATATTACAATAATATAAGAGATATGCAAAAAAAATTTTCACTGTCAAATGAGGGTGCATTACTCGAACGTATAGCCTCCTGTGACAGAAAGACGTATCTTAGTCTTTCAAAAACAGGTATAGTAAACTTTGACGCATTTGATGAAGTACACGGAAAGCAGAGCTTTGCTTTGGCTATCCTTAATCAGTATAACACAGGATTTGTAATAACCTCACTTTACGGAAGTAATTCCTCGAATGTGTATATACGTGAAATAAACACAGGAAAAAGCTCAATTCCACTGCTTAAAGAGGAACAAGAAGCGGTGGAGCTTGCAATATCGGGCAATATCCGTACAAATGATGTGGAACAAGCATAATTCTGCTTTATGAAAGGAGTCAAGAGACATAAAGATGAAAAACGAAAAAAAGAAAGAAAATCGGTCAATATATATCTACACCGCACTGATATTTGCTGTAGCACTTGTATTGATAATACTGACAGCTTTTTCTCAGCCGAGAGTCAATAAATTAGGCAAGCGTGCCGAGGAGTTTAAGCCTGAAGCCACAGAAAGCGTAACAACGGACGAGATAGCAAAATATGCAAATATGGCGGCATCGCTTGATACGGAAAATAAAGAGCTTAATTCCGAAATATCCGAGAAAAACAAGCAGATACAAATATACGAGTTTTTGCTTACGGCAAATGCACAGGTATCAGACGGACAGTTTGTGGAGGCAGAGGAGATGTTGACACAGATTGATGCAACAACACTTACAGACAATCAAATGATACTATTTAATGAAATAACTGAAAAAATAAACGAAGGAAAGGAACAGTAAAATGTTAGATATTAAAATTTTAAGAACAGAACCCGACAAAATAAGAGAGGCATTGAAAAAGAGAAACAATGACCTTGACATCACCCCCGCTATTGAGTTAGATCTTGCGCGCCGTGAAATTTTGACGCAGGTCGAAAAGAAGAAGGCACAGCAGAACGAAATTTCAAAGAAAATTCCGCAGATGAAAAAGGCGGGTGAGGACACAGCGGCTATATTTGCAGAAATGAAAGAGCTGTCAAATGAAATCAAGGCAGATGACGAGAAGGTGCGTGAGATAGATGCCAAGCTGCGTGATTTTATGCTTAGAATACCAAATATTCCAAACGATTCATGCCCTGTGGGAACAGATGACAGCGAGAATGAGGAAATAAGACGTAACGGTACACCGCGTGAGTTTACTTTTGAGCCGAAGGCGCATTGGGATATAGGTACAGGCCTTGATATTCTTGACTTTGAACGCGGAACTAAGATTGCAGGAACACGTTTTACTGTTTATAAGGGACTTGGTGCAAGACTTGAACGTGCGGTAATTCAGTATTTTCTGAACACTCATACGGAGCGAGGCTATACAGAGATATTCCCGCCGTATATGGTAAACCGCGCATCAATGACAGGCACAGGTCAGTTACCTAAGTTTGAAGAAGATGCATTTAAGGTACAGAACAACGGATTTTTCTTGATTCCTACAGCAGAAGTGCCTGTTACAAATCTGCATCGTGATGAAATATTAGACGGTGACAGCCTTCCTATTAAATATTGTGCATATTCTGCATGCTTCAGAGCCGAGGCAGGAAGTGCGGGACGTGATACAAGAGGTATCATCAGACAGCATCAATTTAATAAGGTAGAAATGGTTAAATTCTCAAAGCCTGAGAACAGCTATGACGAGCTTGAAAAGCTGACAAATGATGCAGAGGTGCTTTTGCAGGGCCTTGGTCTTCCTTATAGAGTTGTATGTTTGTCAACGGGTGATTTAGGCTTCTCATCTGCAAAGACATATGATGTCGAGGTATGGATGCCCTCATACAACAGATACGTTGAGATTTCGTCGTGCTCAAACTTTGAGGACTATCAGGCGCGCCGTGCGAATATCAGATACAAGGAAACACCGAAGGACAAGGCGCAGTTTGTTCATACACTGAACGGCTCAGGTCTTGCGGTGGGCAGAACTGTTGCGGCAATTCTTGAGAATTTCCAGAACGAGGACGGAACAGTGACCATCCCCGAAGCGTTGGTACCATATATGGGAACAGACATTATTAAATAAAGAAACAATAAGAGGATGTAAAAAAACAGCACAGACCGTTTGACGGCGAATTAATCTATCTCAAAATATAGATTAATTGCTAAAAAGCATTACAAAATTGATTATTTCGGAGAAAATCTGCAAATTTGCAGATTTTCTTTTATCAATGCCGTCAAACTACGAACGAAAACCGTTCCTCACGTACAAGCGTACGCTACGGAATAACCCTCACAGCTATGCTGTTCGGCGG
>CADBPJ010000258.1 GCA_902796445.1 uncultured Ruminococcus sp.
ACCGTTGCTATTGCTGTGAGAATAACACCGATTAAAATTTTAAACCTGATTGTGTTTCTGACACCCTCGTTATTATTCTCGCCGTAATATTGTGCCGTGAAAATTCCTGCACCTGCAATACCACCGAAAATACATAGGTTAAATATCATAAGAAGCTGGTTTACTATCGCAACACCAGACATCTGCTCCGTACCTATCTGTCCGACCATTATATTGTCGAGCAAGCCGACGAAATTAGTAATGCCGTTTTGTATCATAATAGGCAACGCAATCGCAAGTGCGTGCTTGTAAAAAGCTTTGTTGCCGATAAATGTGTTTAGTTTTATAGCCATATTTTACCCCTTGTAAATTTTTGACTTGGTGAGAAGATTATATACCTTTTCACCTTTCGGCAAAAGAAGAATATCGTCTTTACTCATTATATGCATACCAAGCACGACCGCAATGTATATTACTGCACTTACGCAAAGAGCGATAAGTGTAGAGATAAGATTATTTATATATCCTCCGCCGAGAATTGATGATGAAAGCCAATAAACAAGTCCTGCACTTATTGCCATTGCTATGCCTGAAATAAGCGGTTTTGCAATGTATTTTGAAATGGTGAGTTTAACGGGAATGTGACGTATCAGAACAAAGAAATTAATTAAGAACGCCACAAGCTGACATACGATTGATGAAATTGCCGCACCGTATATATTGATTTCGGGTATGCGTATAAGGGTTAAGTTCAGTATAACCTTAAATGCACATCCGACAAGTATGGCAATAGCAGAAACATACACCTTACCTATGCCCTGCAATGCACCTGTAATTGTTTGTGTCAATGCGCTAAACACCAATGCTACAGACATTATTGTGAGTAAATCCGCGCCGTCAGGGGTTGCGGGGTAGATTATCTTGTAGATTGGTCCGCTAAGCACCATATATGCAACAGCACAGGGGAGAATGATAAGTATTGAAATTAACAACGAGTACGAGGTTTTCTCCGATGCCTCCTCTGTGTCGCCCTTTGCCAATGCACCTGAAATTGCAGGAACAAGCACTGTTGCAAATGCAATGTTTACAGCCAACGGCATATTAAACAGTGTATCGCTTTTTGACAACATTCCCGAAAGTGTAACAGCGGCAGTGTTAAGTTGTTGTGATGAAGGTGATGCTATTACGGCATTGCCTGAAATGGCAGGAATACCATTTTGGAACGCAATTTCGATTCCGCGTGTTATTGTCGCAAGGTCAACCACTCTGTTTATGGCAGTTATAATTGATGCTAATGAAATGGGGATTGAAAGCATCAGTATCTTTTTCATTAACTGTTTTGATGATTGTTTTTTGCCGGCATCAATGCTATTTTTGATTTTTTCGTCTATAGTCTTTTTACGGCGGAGATAGAATACAAGCAAGTAGCCGAAGGATATTACCGTTGCGGCAGAGCTTGCAGCATTTGCCCATGCCGCCATAATTTCGGGCGGTGTTGTGCCATGTGGTGAATAGAGCATGGTAATGCGTGTTAAAAACTGCATTATCTGCGGCATAACTCCGACCGTAAGGATTACAAATACAATAGTCAGACCGCTTTTAAATACTTGTTCCAGCATCTGTGAAAAGCTTGTCGCACGCATATCCGAAAGGCCTTGGAAATATCCGCGAATTACTGATGATACACAAACAAAGAACAAAGATGGCGCAAGAGCGCGCATAACGTACTGCGAGCCGTTCATATTCATTATATGTACCGCAATAAAGTCCGAGCCTGCGTATAATATGATGGTACATATAAGTCCGATTATTGAAAATAGCTTTAATGCGGTTGTAAAAACCTTGTGTGCACCTTTATAGTTCCCTACTGCCGCGCGCTCCGATACCATTTTAGCAATGGCATTGGGAATGCCCACAGAGGATATTGCAAGGAGTACGGTGTAGACTTGAAAGCCTGCGTTATAAAATCCGTTGCCTGTGTTGCCAAATCCGTCAATGTTGGTTATAACCATACGGTAAACAAGCCCAAGGACTTTTACCATTAACTGTGCAAATAATATCATAGCAACATTGCCCATAAACGAATTAGTTTTCTCTTTATTGCTCATTTTTATCTCCCAATCATTATATTTATAAACATATATCATTATACTCCTAACAGCAAAAAAATTCAAGTCTTTTAAGGGAAATAAAAATCACAGAAAATTTTAAAACGATTTTTTTCAAATACTTGACAATATACAGGAAAAATAGTAAAATATAAGGTATGAAGATGGGCGAAAAAAGAAAGGAAATAAATAATGGACACTATGAAAGGCTTGAAGCGTACTAACTACTGCGGCGAAACAGAAGGCGTAGGCAAAACAGTTGTAGTAGGCGGATATGTACAGAAAATAAGAGATATGGGTAACCTCATATTTATAGACTTGCGTGACAGGACAGGTATAGTTCAGCTTGCGTTTGACGATAACACCGATCCTGAGCTTTTAAAGAAAGCAAAATCATGCCGAAGCGAGTTTGCATTGATGGCAAAGGGTGTAGTAAGAGAGCGTGAAAGCAAGAATAAGGACATCAAAACAGGCAATATAGAGATATACGTTGACGATTTGAGAATACTTGCTAAGGCACAGACACCGCCTTTTGAGATTACGGACAATACTAACGTAAACGAGGAGTTACGTTTGAAATACCGCTATCTTGATTTGCGTCGCGGAGTGCTACAAAAAAACATAATAATGCGTTCTGAAATCGCAAAGGCGGCGCGTGACTATTTCTATGACAACGGATTTATCGAGATAGAAACACCGATGATGATAAAATCCACTCCTGAAGGTGCAAGAGATTACGTTGTTCCGTCACGTGTGCATAAGGGCAATTTCTATGCACTGCCTCAATCACCGCAGATATATAAGCAGTTGCTGATGATTTCAGGCTTTGACAGATACATTCAGCTTGCACGTTGCTTCCGTGATGAGGATTTGCGTGCGGACCGTCAGCCTGAATTCACACAGATAGATATGGAAATGTCATTCGTTGACGTTGAGGATGTATTGGAAATTGGCGAGGGATTTATTAAGTATCTGTATAAGACTGTACTTGACACAGAAATACAGACACCATTGCCAAGGCTGACATATAAAGATGCAATGGAGCGTTACGGCTCGGACAAACCTGACACACGTTTTGGTATGGAAATAAAGAATATTAGTGAAAATGTTTCCGACAGTGATTTTGTAGTGTTTAAATCAGCACTTGAAATGGGCGGATCCGTACGTGCAATAGTAGTGCCTGACGGGGCAGAAACATACACACGTAAGGAGATTGACAAGCTTGTTGAGCACGCAAAGGGCATCGGCGCAAAGGGGCTTGCATACGTGCGTTGGAATGATGACGAGCCAAACGCAAGCTTTAAAAAGTTCTTTACAGACGATGAACTAACAGCATTGCTTGATGCGGTAGGTGCAAAGAAGGGCGATTTGGTGCTTATAGTTGCCGACAAGGACAAGGTTGTATTGCCTGTACTTGGTGCATTGAGATTGATAACTGCAAAGCGTATGGATATGATTCCCGAGGGTTGGAACTTCTTATGGATAACAGATTTCCCGTTCTTTGAGTATGATGAGGAAACGGGTAAATGGCTTGCAATGCATCATCCGTTTACAATGCCAAATGATGAGTGTATCGAATATCTTGACAGTGATCCCGGTAAGGTTAATGCAAAGGCATATGACTTGGTATTAAACGGCGTTGAACTATCGAGCGGTTCAATCAGAATAAATGACTACGAACTACAGCAGAAGATGTTTGAGCTGTTGGGACTTACAGACGAAGAAATTGAAGCAAAATTCGGATTTTTGGTTGAAGCATATAAATATGCGGCGGCACCGCACGGCGGTATGGGTATTGGTCTTGACCGTCTTGCAATGCTTATGAGCGGATGCGACAGCTTGAGGGATGTAACGGCGTTCCCGAAGGTACAGAATGCATCAGAATTGATGTCGCAAGCGCCAGGAAAGATAGACAAAGAACAGCTTGAGGAGCTGGGAATTGCTATAGTAAACAAGGAGGAAGAATGATGAAAAATTTATGGAACACAACAATGCCCCATGCAATGGAGAGCGAGAAATTTATACCTCATATCAAGGAATATGTTGCAGGCTCTAAGGGTGCAGTAATCGTATGCCCGGGCGGCGGATATGGCGGACGTGCAGTGCATGAGGGAGAAACTATGGGCGAGTGGTTTAAGAGCATCGGTATAACTGCCATTGTTCTTGAATATCGTGTTGCACCATACGAGCATCCTGCAGAGCTTTCAGATGTACAGCGTGCTGTAAGATACGTAAGGCATAATGCAGAAAAATACGGCATTGACAAGGACAAGATTGCCGTTATGGGCTTTAGTGCAGGCGGACATCTTGCAGCCTCGGCATCTGTGCATTATGATAAAAAGGTGTACGAGCCTACAGACGAGATAGATAATGAGAGTGCAAGACCTGATGCAAGTATCTTGTGCTACCCTGTAATTGATATGGGCAATTATCGCCATGACGGGTCAAGGACAAATCTTATCGGCAGTCGTCCTACAGCCGAGATGCGTGAGTTTATGTCGCTTCATAAGCAGATTACAGACGATACACCTGAGGCATTCTTGTGGCATACATCATCAGACGATTGCGTGCCTGTGATGAACTCACTTCTTTATGCACAGGCTCTTGCAGAGCATAACATTAATTATGAACTGCATATTTACCCGATGGGTAATCACGGGTTAGGTTTAGCAAATGATATACCCCATGTGGCACAGTGGTCAAAATCATTGGAGAATTGGTTAGTATACAAGGGTTGGAAATAAAAACAAGGTGTTGCGTTCGGCAACACCTTATTTATGCGTATCCGTTAAACGATCGGTGCTGTACTTTCACATTCCCACGTTATACATATCCGTATATTCCCCTCACCGACACCTCGCCTGAACGGACAAAGAACTGCCCTTCGTCCGTTTCTATAAGCAGTTCGCCGTTTTCTGAGATATCATAGGCATAGGCTGTGACCTCCTCATTGTTGCGGATAAGCCGCACTTCTTTGTCAAGAGTAGCACAGAGGCTTGCATATTCGTCACGTATTGCCCCAAAGCCTTGAGTTCTGAATATATCATACAGCTCTTCAAACTCGTTCATAACTTTAGCACAAATATAATCACGATTGTGTTTTTTGCCTGTTTCAATATATAAAGATGTTGCAATATTCCATATTTCTTCGGGGAATGCACGAGTGTTTACATTAATTCCTATTCCGCATATTACAGCATCGCCTGTTTTCTCGGTCAGTATACCGCAGACTTTTTTTGTGCCTATGACAATATCGTTGGGCCACTTTATTTGAGTATTTGCCTCTAAGGCACGGCAGATTGCAACTGCCGCAACAAGGGTTATCTGCGACACGTCAACGGTTGACATTTCAGGTTTTAAGAGTAATGACATATAAATACCGCAATTCTTTTCTGACTCCCATGATTTTCCCGATCTTCCTTTTCCGTTTGTCTGCATATCTGCAATAAACAGTGTTCCGTGCGGCATATCAGATTGCCGTTTTGCTACCTCATTTGTTGAGTCGCAAACATGCATATGCACTATATTCCTGCCGAAAACCTGATTTGTCAATGATTTTTCTATTTTATTTTTCTTCCTAAACAGATGCATTGTTTTCCAACCCCTCAAAAACATAATTTTCTAACGCTTCCCAATCGCCGACACGTCCGTTTTTGATTTCGTAATCTATTTCAGGTACACGTGTAACTAAACGAATAAGCTTTTCAGTGTCAAATTTTCGTGAATTATCAAGATACCGTCCTGCCATCCAGGGCGAGCCGCCAACGATATTTACCGCATCGTTTCTGTTTGTGGTACCTGAAAGCTTTAATTTCAGCATTTTTTCCATATTTGAATATATGAGGTATAAAACACCGAATGGACTTTCCTTCTGAGTTTTCATATTGTTGATTACAGTAAATATTTTTTGTGCATTATGTTCTGTTAATCCGTCAATGATGTCGAAAATTTGTACCGACATTGATTTGGAGACTACCCGTTCAACATCAGATTTATATATTATTTCGTCACAGAAATTAATAAGCTTATCAAGCTCGCTGTTAAGATTGTTAAGTCCTGGTTCAATAATTGACACAAAATATTGTGCCACCGCCATATCCATCTTCTTATTCGCTTTTGCCGCATTACGTACAGCATATGATGCAAGCTCGTTTTCGGGCATAAACTCGCAGTTTACCGTAAACCCTGCTTTTTTTGCAGCTTTAAATAAAGCACTGCGCGCATCTACATTCTTTTCGCAGAATATGACAACAGTATCATCTGAGAGACGACTAAACTTGTCCTCCCAGAACACTTTTTGTGTATCGTTAGGCGGTATTACCGAGCCTGAACGGCGGGTTGTAAAAATATTGCTGTCGCGGATAAGTAAGGTACGTTTGTCCGTCATCATAGGCATACCCTCAAAGGCTTCGTCATACACATTATAGTCTGTCGTGCCGTCAATTTTTATGCGGTTAAACTCTTCGAGTCCGCAATCATCAACCATTGACTGTATTTTATCAATATAATGCTCTTTAAGGTACTCCTCCTCACCATAAAATACATACAGCTTTTGGAGTATGTTTTCCTTAAGTTGTTGTTTTAGCTCAATAATATCGTTGGTTTTCTTCGCCATTTGATTAAACCCTTTCGCAAACTATAGTATAATCATAGTCAGATATGCCGCAATGGCAGAGCCTGCGGCAACTGTGCATAATCCCCTTTTGCACAGTGCCAGAACAACCCCCGCTACTGCCGCCACAACTCCGCAGATTGTGTTTTCGCCAACTGCATGAAATATTGCGGGAAAAGTCATTGCACCAAGTACCGTATATGGAATATATGCTAAAAAAGAGCGTATAAATTTGTTTTCAATCTGTTTATTGATCAATAGTAACGGTAATACACGTATAAGGTACGTTACTATAAACATTATAGCCAAGTAAATATAGAAATTCATAATCAACCTCGTTATCGGGCATTAGTATTATCTTCTGTCACAGGAAAAAGTAATGCACCTATGGCAGATGCTATGACTGCGCAAATGATAGTTGCAAATCCGCCGGATATAAAGTCAAAAACAGGTACGTAATAAAGCACACAGCTGATTGCGATTGCGAGAAAAACAATTCCTGCGGTGTTTTTGTTTTTCTTAACCTCGGGTATGATTATTGCGATAAACATACCATATATAGCTACGGATAATGCATCTCGTAACGAAGCACTTAAAAGTTCGCCAAAAAATGCACCTGCACCTGTGCCAAGCGACCAGCCTATATAAGGCAAGAGTGCAAGCCCGAAAAAATAAATTGGCGTAACGGGCTTTGTTCGACTTACCGACACGGCAAAAATCTCGTCTGTCAGTGCATGACCCAAAACTGCACGCTTTGGCGGAGAAAACGATGTGTCGAGCTTTTGTGACAGTGAAATACCCATAAGCGAGTATCTGAGATTTATTATAAACTGAGACAGTGCAAGCTCAAAATATGAGCCGCCAGATGTTATTATTCCTATGCCTGCAAATTGCCCTGCCGATGTAAGGTTTGTCATTGAAATCAGAATAGCCTCTATAGGCGTAAGGCCTGCGGCAACAGCGGCAATGCCAAAGGAAAAGGATACTGCAAGGTACCCTAAAGCAATGGGGATACCGTCACGTAATCCTATTGCAAAAATATTGCGTTTCATCTCGAATTACTCCTCATTCTATAACATATAATTGCAATGTTAATTTTATCACACCGCCACATCAATGTCAAGAAATTTCAAAAAGATGAAAAAAACTGTGGAAATTTTTCGCTATCTGTGATATAATTAATGTGTATAATAAAAATTAAAGGAGGATCGGTGATGGACTTTAATTCGGTTGTAGATTATGCTGTATCGTTTATGCGTCTTTTGCGTGTAAATGACGTTGTTGATATTTGTATTGTAGCCATTGCGGTGTATTATTTTATGATGGCGACAAGAGGTACACGTGCTGTACAGCTTATAAAGGGTGTACTTATACTTGTTGCGTTGTATATGGCAAGCAGTCTTTTAAAGTTCTATACCTTAAACTACATAATGAGTGCTTTGGTGCAGGTTGCAATGTTTGGAATGATAGTCATTTTCCAACCCGAACTGCGAAACTTGCTTGAGAAGATGGGCAGACTTAAGATAGGTCATTTTTTAGGCATTGTAACCGATCCTTCCGAGCAGGGCATAGATAACGTTATAGAAAATATCAGCCGTGCATCATGGAATATGTCTCAGACAAAAACAGGAGCACTGATAGTAATAGAAAGAAACACGCGTCTTGGCGAGTATATGCATAGCGGAACAATAATAAATGCATCGGTATCGAGTGAGCTTTTAGGCAATATATTTGTTCCGAATACGCCTCTTCATGATGGTGCCGTTATCATACGCGGAAACCAGATAATAACCGCAGGTTGTGTTTTGCCGCTTACAGCAAATACCAATCTCACGTCGGAGCTTGGAACACGTCATCGTGCGGCATTGGGTCTTAGCGAAGCATCTGATGCGGTCGTAGTTGTGGTCAGTGAAGAAACAGGCAAGATTTCCCTTGCAATAAACGGCTCATTAACACGTAATCTTACAGAACAATCTCTTAAAAAAGCCCTTACAAAGCTTCTTTTAGCAGATAGCACGCAGGAGATACTGCCTGTTAAGAAAATATTTCGTAAATCAAAATAAGGAGAATCATTATGGCTCAGGAAGAGAAAACAAAAAAGAAAAATAGGTTATCATATATGATTCTGTCTGTTATTATAGCGATAATTGCATGGATACTTGTGGTATACATAACCGATCCCGAGATTACAAAGAAATTTACGGGAATACCTGTAGAAATAACAGGCGAGAATGTTCTTGCTGAAAATGGTTTTGTGATAGTAAATCGTGACGAAATTCCGAATACGTCGCTGAAAATGAGCGGCAGGCGCAGTGACATGATTAAAAGCCTTGATAAGGCACGTGTAGTTATTGATGTGTCGCAGATAAAGGATGAGGGTGAAATAGAATTGGAGACATCTGCAAAAGGAGCAAAAGCAGGTGTAAGTATAGAGAAAATCGGCGCAGAAATGATTTCTGTTTCAATAGAGAAAATACAGTCAAAGGTGGTTCCTGTCAGAGTTGTACAGATAGGTACACCGAAAAACGGATTGGTTAAAACAGAACCAAGTGATGATACAGTAGAAATCAAAGGTGCTACAAGCGAGCTTGATCTTGTAGAGGCTGTCGAGGTTAAGATGGACATAACAAATGTTGTGTCAAACGAAAAAAAAGAGTTGCAATATTCACTTATCCTCAAAGATGGTGTTGAGCCTGAGGATTTGTATACTATAAGAGCAGATAAAGAAATGATAATGGTACAGAACACAGTATACGAAAAAAAAGAGGTACCCGTTAAGATAAATGTGAAAACAGGCAATGATAACCTCATATTATCAGACGAAACGGAGATAGATCCGCAGTCAGTCGTTGTTGGAGTAAGCGCAGGTATTAATATTGATGATGTTACGGTAACAATAGACGAAAATGCAGATGAGGGTGATTATAAGCTTGATGATAAAGATGGGGTATATATTCCGAAATCGAGCAGTATGGTGCATATAAAACCAAGGTGGGAATGATGGAAAAAAAAGAGTGCGGGTCTGCGCTTTGCGGGGGAGCATCTTATGCATTGCTTGAACGTTTTTTAGAAGTTACGTAAAAGCATCAAATTCGGACAATTATTTGCAATATGATATTTTAGAGGGTGTAAAATAAAGTGTGTAAGTTTAAAAAAATAAACTTATGCACTTTTCTTTTTAAGAGAAGTGTGGTAAAATAGGAAGGAAG
>CADBPJ010000259.1 GCA_902796445.1 uncultured Ruminococcus sp.
AATTTGACGCCATTTCTTCTATTGACGCAAGTGAGCAAAGACCGAATGCGTGTTCTACGCCGTGTGTTTCCTGATCGCACTCATCTATAACATACAAGCCATATTCATCACACAACTCCAAAAAACGCGGATGGTTCGGATAATGGGATGTTCTCACGCAGTTGATGTTATACTGTTTCATGAGAATTATATCCTCTCTCATATCCTCTAAGGAGGTGCAGTAACCATACTCAGGATGTGAGTCGTGGCGGTTTACGCCCTTAAGCTTTACAGATACACCGTTGATAAGCAACTCTCCCTTATCCGATGTACCTACTGTACGGAAACCAACTTTTTTATATATGTACTCGCCGCCGCACTCAATGAGTACACCATATAAATACGGCTTTTCAGCGGACCACAGCAGCGGATTATCCGTGTTGTCCGTTTTATTTCCGAACGGATCGTATACCGTAACACTGTACGGCAAAGCTTCCCCAACAAAATCAGTTTCAACCGAAATACCGCGGTTTATATCCGCCTTTATAAAAATATCCCTAATATGATTTTTGGACCTTGCAAGAAGATAAACATCACGAAAGATACCATGAAATCTGAAAAAATCCTGATCCTCAAGATAGCTTTCAACATTCCATGTGTACACCAAAACAGTTACTGTATTTTCACCTCGGCTTACATACTTTGTGATGTCAAACTCTGCCTGCATATGTGAGCCTCTGCTCATACCCACATATTCATTGTTTATGTACAGTTCAAAATAACTGCTTACACCCTCAAATATTATGTAAAGTTTTTCTGTGTCACACACATTGAATTTTCTTGTATAAACACCCACAGGATTTATACTCATTGTATAAGGCGGATCGTACTGAAACGGATAATTTATATTAGTATACTGTATCTGACCGTAACCATAGCATTCCCAGCATGATGGTACGGGGATTTCCGCACTGCAGCATATATCCGCGATGTTTTCAGGAATATCAAGCGGTGTTTCTAAATATTCAAAGCCCCATATTCCGTTAAGGGATGTGTATTTGTCCGATGCTTCACCATCCTCTGTCAATGCCGCATCACGATTCCCAAAAGGTATGTAATACGCTCTCTGCGGTTCGCGATTTTCCGAAACCAAAGATAAGTCATTATATTTTTCCATTATTACAGCCTCTGCTTTCATCTTCTTTGTTCTATTACAGCATTATAACATACATTAACATCAAAGTCAATTCGCAAGTTTCAGCATTACTGTCATTTTTTTATTGAGAATATTTTCCTGTTGTAGTCTGCCGTTACCGTATCTCCGTTGGAATACGTAATCTCAAAAACGCCCTGCCGTATCTCCTCATGCTTTTCAATAAATTCCGTCTGCAAATATGCGTACTCTTTATATTCATCATACGCTTCTTTTATTTTGCTCACACTGTATTTTAACTGCTCATCAGTATCGCATATCAAATCCTCTCTGCCCAGCCAGTCATCCTGATTGCTTCCCTCAAGAAATTTGGAATACAAATAGAAAGACGGTCTGCCGCCGTACTCCAATACCTTGAGCCTGCTATCCGCATTTTTAATCGGATAATTAACGGTGTCCGTGGTAGGATTGTACAACATAATACCGTGATACACGATTTCCCACAGCGGAATTTCACAATCAAGCATATAATCAGGCTCCGGAGGCCATGAAACATACAGTCCGAAATCAAGATATTCTGCACAGAAATCAAACGTGCCCTCTGACGCAAAGCCGCCGAACAGCTTGTGACACAGCTTCATTATCCTATTATAGCATTCAAGCGTTTCCTGCTCATTGGAGGGATGATTTTTATCACAGCACCGCCTGAGCGGAACAACGGACATAACATCGATGTAATGTAGTCCCTTAAAGCCCAACTCACTTACTTTCGGTAAATCTTTTTCGGCATACTCCAGCGCTTTATTCGGGCATAAATTATACATTCTTCCGCCGCTCCACGGCATATCGTTTACGGATAAAGAACCATCACGATTCTTAACCACAATATCCTCCGAAAAGCTGTCAGCAATACTGTAGCAGTCTGTGCTGTTGGTATGACATACAATTCTGTATCCCTTTTCCTCTGCATACGCTATAAGATGCCGCAGTCTTTCCTCGCCGCCGAGCCGTTCCTCAACCGGAAAAAGCTGAGGGTATCTGCCGTCATGACCGCTTTTGTTCC
>CADBPJ010000260.1 GCA_902796445.1 uncultured Ruminococcus sp.
GGAAAACCATTCATCTTTAACGGAAATGTAATAAATCACAATTCAATACCAAATCTGCCTGCGGATGCTTGTGTTGAGGTCCCGGTGGTTGCGGACAGGATGGGATTTAAAACAACCATTGCAGGCCCATTACCGGACAACCTTGCAATACTTGTAAATACAACGGCAAGAATTGAAAATCTTGTAATAGAGGCCGCAATGAAAAAGAGCAAGGATTTGGTTTATCAGGCGGTATATATGGATCCTTTATCGTCTGCGGTATGCTCACTTGATGAAATAAAGAATATGTGCGATGAATTATTTGAAATCAACAAGGATTTTCTTGGTGACTATAAATAATGGCGTTTGTTTCACACATAAGATCCACAGGGGACTGTTGCTTAACGCAACAGTCCCCTGTGGGGCTGAATGAATCTTTTGGAAGTGATATTCTTATAATCAAAGTTTGTAATTTTGTAAAATGAAATAAAAGGGAAAGCATATGGACTAATCAACTATTAGTTGAAACTTTGGATCAAAAATAGAGAATTTTTTTATAAAATCATATCTCTCTAAGATTTTTCAGTGATAAATCCATAATCGGAGCGGAATGTGTCAATGCACCGCTTGATATATAGTCAACGCCTAAATCAATAAGCTTTGCAACGTTTTCCCGTGTTACATTACCGCTACACTCTGTTTTGGCACGTCCGTCGATTATCTTAATTGCTTCTGCCATTGTATCGTGTGACATATTATCAAGCATAATAATATCCGCACCTGCATCTACCGCTTCACGCACCATATCAAGATTTTCTGTTTCAACCTCAATTTTACGGACAAACGGAGCATATTCCTTAGCCATCCTGACAGCTTTTGTGATTGAGCCTGCCGCATTTATGTGGTTGTCCTTCAAGAGAATACCATCTGATAAGTTATAGCGGTGATTATATCCTCCACCGACACGTACTGCATATTTTTCGAATATACGCATATTCGGAGTAGTTTTTCTTGTATCTAACAGCTTTGTTTTTGAACCCTCAAACAGCTTTGCAATAGAATTTGTGTATGTAGCAATACCGCTCATTCTCTGCAAATAGTTGAGTGCCGTACGTTCGCCTGATAGCAGTACACGTATGTCGCCTGTTACAACACCGATTTTGTCGCCATTTTTAACGTTGTCACCATCTTTGTAAAACATTTCAAACTCAGTTTTATCATCAAGCAGAGTAAAGACGCGTTTGAAAACGTCAAGACCTGCAAGCACACCATCCTCTTTGCATATAAGCTCTACCATACCTTTTTTGTACTCACGCATTACAGAGTTTGTAGTAACGTCCTCACTTGAAATATCCTCACGCAATGCAGAGAGTATAAATTCATCTGCATTCATTAACATTGTTATATTATTCATCTGTGTCTATCCTTTCTATTTCCTTTCTTGCGATTTTTATATAATCCTTGTCACAATCTATGTAGTCATTAAGATTAACAGTTTGGTCAACGAGTTTGTATTTGTCATAATTCTCTGTGATATGCTGTGCGGCACGTTTTGAAAAAACCAAAGCTTCTAAGAGTGAATTACTTGCAAGTCTGTTTTTACCATGAACACCGTTACAGGACGTTTCCCCGGCGGCGTAGAGGTTATCCATTGTTGTTTTTGAGTTTTTGTCAACCTTAATACCGCCCATAAAATAGTGTTGTGCAGGCACAACGGGAATGGGCTCTTTTGTAACGTCATATCCCTCTTTTAAACAATGCTCATAAATATTGGGAAAATGCGATAATATATCCTCTTTCGGTATTGGCGCCATTGACAGCCATACATGGTGCGTATTATCTTTTTTCATCTGTTTCCAGATAGCCTTTGATACTACATCGCGAGGCTGAAGCTCGTCAGTAAACCGCTCCATGTTTTTATCAAGAAGTATCGAACCTTCACCTCTTACTGATTCTGAAATCAGAAACTTTCTGCCCTTTGTCATAGTAAACAGGGTAGTGGGGTGGATTTGGACATAATCGGGATTTTCAAGCTCAATCCCATGCTTTAGCGCTATGGCGATAGCATCCGCCGTAAGATGCGGGAAATTGGTGCTGTTGTTAAACAGTCCTCCTATGCCACCTGTTGCAAGAACGGTAAATTTGGCTTTTAATTGTACAAGCTCACCGTTTGGGTATCTTGCTACAATTCCTGTGCATCGTCCGTCAAATTCAGTTATATCAATCATCTGAAGATTTTCTACGATACAGATATTACTGTGTTTTCTAACTTCTGTGATAAGCTTTTCTGTTATTTCCTTGCCTGTAATATCTTCATGAAAACATATTCTCGGACGGCTATGTGCTCCTTCGCGTGTAAATTTAAGTGAGCCGTCGGGATTTTTTGCAAAATCCACGCCTAATTCGATTAATTCATCAATTATGGCACGTGATGAACGGAGCATTATATCAACAGATTCCTTTCTGTTTTCATAATGTCCCGCACGCATTGTATCCTCAAAATATGATTCATAGTCGGATTCGTCATACATAACGCATATTCCGCCTTGTGCTAAAAATGAATCACTTTTATCAATGTCAGACTTTGTTATTAATAATATATCTTTGTCGTGGGGGAGATGGAGTGCTGTAAAAAGTCCCGCAACACCCGTACCTACCACGATGACATCAGCTGTATTTTTCATGACATCTCCTTTGTTGTCCTATGTACAATATACCATATATATTATACACCTCTAATTATACCTTGTCAATAAAAATTAGAATACTTAGTAAAAAACATTACGATATATTAGTGTGTAAACTTGATTTTAAAATGAAATTATGTTATAATTATACCATGAGGAGAGATATAAAGTGAAAAAGATAATTACAATTTTAATTATTATACTTAATTTCGTTATATTAAATATATCGTGCAGTGCATCATATACACCTGATGTTGTAGTGAGTATGCAGATAAATAATCCCATAATGGAGGTTAACGGTGTAGATACCGAGATTGACGAGGGTAGAGGTACAACTCCTGTAGTGTTAAACGATAGAACGTTTGTTCCCATAAGGGCGATTATAGACGCCTTTGGCGGTAATGTGGTTTGGGAAGAGAGCTCGCAAACGGTAACTCTTACAATGAACAGTGACGTAATTACTCTAAAAATAGATAGCAATATTGCATATCTTAACGGCGAAAAAGAGACTTTAGATGCATCGCCTGTGATTATAAATGAGCGTACAATGTTGCCAATACGCTTTATTGCAGAGGGCTTTAATTTAGGTGTTGCATGGGACGGGGACACGAGGACAGTCTCAATTATCAGAAATCTTTTCGAGGATTGGGAATATGAGAGATTACAGCAAGAACTAACGCCGTATTCAGGTGTAGCATATACTGTGATAAATAACAATGTTCCATATTTTAGAGATTACGAGATAATTTCAGGTTCCTTTGAGTATTACAGTACACTTGATGCAATGGGACGGTGTGATGTTACTATGGCATCGGTAGCTCAGGATTTGATGCCTACAGAGGACAGAGGAAGAATAAGCAGTGTAAAACCTACAGGATGGATAAACAAGCGATATAATAATGTACCAGGTGGGTATATTTATAACAGATGTCACCTTATAGGCTTCCA
>CADBPJ010000261.1 GCA_902796445.1 uncultured Ruminococcus sp.
AAAGAAGCAGGATGATATGCGCCATGAATATCAGGCGAGATTCCCTGAGCTGAGCAATAAGGTCAAGTTTTATATTGGTGATGTAAGAGATCTGCAAAGCGTTAAGAACGCAATGCATGGTGTTGACTATATTTTCCATGCAGCAGCACTCAAGCAGGTTCCCTCATGTGAGTTTTTTCCGATAGAAGCGGTAAAAACAAATGTGTTGGGAACGGAGAATGTGCTCACAGCCGCTATTGATGCGGGGGTAGAGCGTATAATCTGCCTTTCGACCGATAAGGCGGCATATCCTGTAAACGCTATGGGTACATCAAAGGCGATGATGGAAAAGGTCATAGTTGCAAAGTCGAGAACAGTTTCACCCGATAAAACGAAAATATGCTGTACACGATACGGTAATGTTATGTGCTCGCGCGGTTCGGTTATTCCGCTCTGGATTGACCAGATAAAGGCTGGAAAGCCGATTACAATTACAGAGCCAAATATGACAAGATTTATTATGTCTCTTGAAGAAGCGGTTGAGCTGGTGTTATTTGCGTTTGAAAATGCCGATAGCGGTGATATTATGGTTCAAAAGGCTCCCGCCTGCACAATAGAGGTGCTGGCAAAGGCGGTTAAAGAGCTGTTTGATAAAGAGGACAATAGCCCTATTAAGGTAATAGGAATTCGACACGGCGAAAAAATGTATGAGACTCTGCTTACCAACGAAGAATGTGCGAATGCGGTTGATATGGGCAATTTTTACAGAGTACCTGCGGATAAGCGTGATTTGAATTATGATAAGTATTTCAAGGAGGGCGACGAGGACCGCAATCCGCTTACAGAGTTCAATTCAAATAATACGGAGCTGCTTGATGTTGAGCAGGTCAAGGAAAAGCTTCTCTCTCTGCAATATATACGCGATGAGCTTGAGAATATGTAATTAAGGAATATTAATATGATTATCGAAGAATATATTAAATATCTTGCGGAGGTACTTAAATGCGCCGTAACAGGTCAGCAGCCGTCTGATATGCCACCGGGTATTGATGAAGAGAAATTTATAAAATTCAGCTCGTTTCACAAGGTAGATAATATTGTGTATATGGTGATTGGCGACAGGCTCAGCCAGGAAAACAGATTACGTCTTGAGTCATCGTACAATCGGTCTGTTATGGTTCAGGCGACCCAGCAGTATTATCTTGAGAGAGTAGAAAGTACATTTGAAGACAATGGCATAGACTACCTTGTATTAAAGGGGAGGGAGCTTGCACGACTGTACCCATCGGAGGATATGCGTCAGTCCTCGGATTTTGATATATACATTGGACGTGAAAATGCGCATAAGGGCAAAGAGCTTATGCTTGAGTTGGGCTTTAATATCGAAGCCTACAGCGATACGGATGATGATCATGACGAGTACATAATAGATAATTTCGTAATGTGTGAGTTACATAGAGTGCTTATACAGGACAATTATCCATGGCAGGAGGAGTGCAATAAAATACCCGAAAGACTTATTCCTTGCGAAGGTACAAAGCACTGTTACAAAATGAGTTATGAGGACTTCTATGTATATAATCTTGCGCATGCTGCAAAGCATATGAAATTCAGTGGTGTCGGAATAAGGGTATTTCTTGATCAATGGCTCATTTGTAAGAGGTTGGGAGATAAGATTGATTGGAGCAAAACGGAGGAAACTCTTAAACGTGCTGATTTGCTTGATTTTGACCGTCATGCAAGAGGGCTTTACGAATATTGGTTTGAGGGGAAGGAGCCTTCCAATCCGCAGCTTATAAAAAGAATGGAATTGTATGTGGCGGCGAGCGGATGGGTAGGTACATATAATCAGCATACCGCAACTGAGCTTGCAGAGCAGGCGGGGAAAACAAATTCAAAAGCAGTCGCAAAGCTGAGGAAATTCATAGAAATCATATGCGAGCCGTATGAGTCTATGATTGGTCGTTATCCTATACTGAAAACTCATAGGTGGATGCTCCCGCTATGCCGTATACATCGGTTATTCCGTGCCATACTGTTTCGCCGCAATGTGGTGAAAATGGTTTCAAATGAGCTTGACAATGCGGATATGGATGAAGGAAAAAGAATATTAAATTTTAAACAAACCATAGGATTATAAGGAGATTGTAATGAAAATTCTTGTAACAGGCGCCAAGGGATTCGTAGGACGAAATCTTGTAGAAACACTGAAAACCATTCGCGACGGAAAGGACAGAACGCGTGGACTTGATACGGATATAGAAATATATGAATATGATATAGATACGGAGCCCTCGCTTTTGGATGCATATACAAAAGATTGCGATTTTGTGTTTCACCTTGCGGGTGTAAACCGCCCAAAGGACGAGAAGGAGTTCATGGAGGGTAATTTCGGCTTCACCTCAATGCTTCTTGACTCGCTTAAAAAGCATAATAACAAAGCGCCGATTATGATAAGCTCATCAACTCAGGCCGCACTTGATAATCCGTACGGGAAGTCCAAAAAGGCGGGCGAGGAACTGATATTCAGATACGGAATAGATAACGGTATAAGAGTATATGTTTATCGCTTTCCAAATCTCTTCGGTAAATGGTGCAGACCTAACTATAACAGTGCGGTTGCGACGTTCTGCTATAATATAGCACATGATATGCCGATAACCATAAACGATCCAAACCATCCTATGACTTTGGTTTATATAGATGATGTCATAGATGAGCTGATCAACGTGTTAAGGGGACAGGAAAACAAAGACGGGGATTATTGCAAGGTGCCTGTTGAGCATAATATAAAGCTTGGCGAAATCGCAGATATGCTCTACAGCTTCAAAAAATCAAGAGAGGATTTAAGCGTTCCCAATATGACCGAAGGTAGCCTTTCAAAAAAACTGTATTCGACATTTCTGTCATACTATGAGCCGACGGCATTTAGTTATAAGCTTAAAATGAATTGCGATGACCGCGGCAGCTTTACCGAAATTTTGCGTTCGGCTGATGCGGGACAGTTCAGTGTAAATATTTCAAAGCCTGGAATTACAAAGGGGCAACATTGGCATCACACAAAGAATGAGAAATTTGTGGTTGTTCACGGGCATGGGCTTATACAGTTGCGGAAAATTGGAACGGATGAGGTTATTAGTTACGAGGTATCAGGTGAAGAAATAACGGTTGTGGATATGATACCTGGCTATACGCATAACATAATAAGTCTTTCACAAACCGAGGACCTGGTTACGTTTATGTGGGCGAATGAGTGCTTTAACTCTGAAAAGCCTGACACATTTTATGAAGAGGTATGATTGAAAATGGTAAACAGATCGAGAGTAGGATGGATAGACTGTGCCAGAGGCATATCAATCCTGTGCGTTATAATAGGACATACAACAAATGACTTTATTATACGAGGAGTGATATTTTCATTCCATATGCCGTTGTTCTTCATATGTAGCGGTATGACATACAGGGTATCGCAGAACAACGAGGAATTTTTGAAAAAGCTAAAAAAAAGCTTTATAGCCCTGCCGCTGACGGCTGCAATACTCTTTCTTGCGAAAGATATACTTTTATGGATTTTGCCGTATAACAGCGTTCACACATTTAGTATTACGAAAGAGTTAAAAGCACTGTTTTTCTCAAGCGGGGTTCCAATGGACTCGTTTATTGGCAATGTTAAGGCGATAGGGATGACATGGTTTTTCTTTGTTCTTTTTACCGCGAGAATGATATATGACTACATATGCATGAAGCTTGACAGAAAATATGCGGCTATGGTGGCAGTTCTACTGATGATAGTAGGCTATATCTTCAGCAAAAGGCTTTGGTTGCCATTTTCGATGGACATTGTCCTGGTTGCCGTAATATTCATAATATCAGGCAGTTGGTATAAAAGTGTTTTTACAAAGTATGAAAATATAAGTGTTGCCGCTGCAGCGGGCGTTGTCATACTTTGGGCGGGGCTATTCACAGCGACTTACTATATCGGCGGAACATATCTTGAACTTGCATCAAGAACATATCCGGCATTTCCATTGTGTCTTGTGACCGCACTTGCAGGTACGGCTTCGATATTTTGTATATCAATAATAATGCAGAAGGCAGGCAAGCTGTTCAGGGTATTAGAGATTGCGGGCAGAAACTCGCTGCTGTTGTTTGAGATACATTACTTTGATGATATATGGTCAAAGCTTTGGAATGTATTTGATAATTCTGCATTTGCGGGGCAATTGGGAAACACCGCATTGAGATTAATAATAGACATAGTTATTTTTGCGGTTATATATATGCTGAAAAGCAAGTATTATACTAATAAAAAATCGGTAAATAAGGAGAATGCATAAATGGCAAAGCTAAAGCTAATGACAATAATCGGGACAAGGCCTGAAATAATAAGATTAAGCGCGTGCATAAAGGCATGTGATAAGTATTTTGATCAGATACTTGTGCATACAGGTCAGAATTATGACTATGAGCTAAATCAGGTGTTCTTTGATGATCTCGGGCTTCGCTCGCCTGATTTCTATCTTGACGCGGTTGGCTCGGATTTAGGAGAAACAATGGGCAATATTATCGCAAAATCCTATCAGCTGATGGTGCAGGAAAAGCCTGATGCGGTATTTGTTTTAGGCGATACAAACTCCTGTCTGTCGGTTATAGGAGCAAAGCGTCTGCATATACCTATATTCCATATGGAGGCGGGCAACCGCTGCTTTGACGAGTGTCTGCCTGAGGAAACAAACAGAAGAATAGTGG
>CADBPJ010000262.1 GCA_902796445.1 uncultured Ruminococcus sp.
ATGGCACAGAAGAAGGCTATTTATGAACGCTACAAAGAGGGACTAAAGGACCTGCCTGTTAAGATGAATCCCTTTGATGCAGAAAACAGCGAGCCGAATTTCTGGCTTAGCTGTATGATCATTGATCCGGAGGCCATGTGCCAGACAGTGCGGGGTGAGAAGGAAGCCCTGTATATCTCAGAAAAGGGAAAGAGCTGTCCGACAGAAATTCTTGAAACACTTGCAAAGTATAACGCAGAAGGCAGACCGATCTGGAAACCGATGCATATGCAGCCTATCTACAGAATGAACGCCTTTGTAACAAGAGAAGGAAACGGCAGAGCAAAAACCAATGCTTATATAGCAGGAGGAACAAAGGGTGCAGATGGTAATCCGCTTGATGTTGGAATGGATATATTCCATCGCGGCTTGTGTCTGCCGAGTGACAATAAAATGACTGCTAATGATCAGGACAAAATTATAGAAATAATACGAGGATTATTCTGATGTACAGAAAATACATAAAACGATTTTTGGACGTTTGCTGTGCATTGGCGGCAATAATAGTTTTTTCTTGGCTTTACATATTAGTTGCAATACTTGTCAGGGTTAAGCTTGGAAGTCCGATACTTTTCAAGCAGCAAAGACCCGGCAAGGATGAGAAAATATTCAATCTTTACAAGTTCCGCACTATGACAGACGAACGTGATGAAAACGGAAATCTTCTTCCTGATGATGTCCGTCTTACAAAATTCGGTAAATTATTACGTTCTACAAGTCTTGACGAGCTTCCTGAAGCTTTTAATATCCTAAAAGGCGATATGAGTGTTGTAGGTCCGCGACCATTACTTGTTAGGTATCTGCCGAGATATAACGAGCATCAGCGTAGACGGCATGAGGTTCGCCCGGGACTTTCGGGACTTGCCCAGATAAACGGCAGAAATGCGATTAGCTGGGAAGAAAAGTTTGATTGGGATGTTACATATGTGGATAATATCACATTTATAGGTGATGTCAAGATAATATTGTTTACTGTATGGAAAGCATTTGTAAAGACCGAAAATATAAGTGCCGTAGGCGAGGCAACCATGGGCGAATTTATGGGAACGGAGGAGCAAGTAAATGTCTAAAGAAGTAATTATAATCGGCGCAAGTGGACATGGGAAGGTTATTGCCGATATTATAAAGAAATCTGGTGACGTATTAATCGGTTTCCTTGATGATGATTTGTCTAAATTTGGATGCATGGGTGTTATTGCAGATTGTGTCAAATATAAGGATAAATATTTTGTTATTGGTATCGGAAGCAACCCTATAAGGAAAAGGATCGCAGAAGCCTATAGTGATTTAAAATATTATACAGCAATACATCCTTCGGCAGATATAGCAGATGATGTTGCGATTGGTGAGGGAACTGTTATTATGGCAAAGGCTGTGATAAATACCTCATCAGAAATTGGAAGACACTGCATTATAAATACAGGAGCTGTAATAGAGCACGACAATATGATAGGAGATTATGTTCACATATCACCAAATGCTACATCATGTGGTACTGTTAAGATTGGAAACAGTACTCATATAGGAGCGGGAGCAGTCATAAAAAACAATATTACTATTGCTAATGATATTGTTTTAGGATGCGGGAGTGTGGTTGTGGATAATATAACGGAAACGGGCACATATATAGGTGTACCCGCAAGGAAGAGTATATCATGAAGAAACGAATATGTTTTATTACTACCGTGCCGATTACTATGAAATCATTTGTTTTAGATACTGCAAGGTATTTATACAATCAAGAGGCCTATGATATAACACTGATATGTAAGAATGATGAAACGTTCAAGAGTGAATTGCCCGAATATATAAAGTTTATCCCTGTTAGTATGGAAAGAGGTATAAACCTTAAGGGTTTAGTAGCAGTCAGAGAGTTTGTAACAATATTTAAAGAAAATCAATTTGATTATATTCAATATTCAACACCAAATGCTGCATTTTACGCATCTATTGCTGCAAAGCTCGCAAAAATGCCCGTAAGGCTATATGCACAGTGGGGAATAAGGTATGTAGGCGCATCAGGTATGAGCAGAAAACTGCTTAAGCTGTTTGAAAAAATCACTTGTAAATTATCAAGCCATATACGTGCGGTAAGCCCAATGAATATGGATTTTGCCATAAATGAAGGCTTATATAAAGCCGGAAAGGCAAAGGTAATAGGCAATGGAGGTACAATAGGAGTAAACCTTGCTGAATTTGATATAAACAAAAAGGACGAGCTGAGAAAGAGCGTATATGAACAATACTGCATAGACAGTGATGCATTTGTATTTGGATTTATAGGCAGGGTGAGCAAGGATAAGGGTGTTTCGGAGCTTATTGAAGCGTTCAAAAAAATTGTTGAAAAGGGATATAAGGCAAAACTTTTAATTGTCGGTTCAAATGAAAATGCAGGAATTGATGAGGATGTTATGCGTTGGGCAGAAGACTCAAAGGACGTGATATTCACAGGTCTGTTTCCGAGGACAGAGCTGATAAGTATGTACTCAGCATTTGATTGTTATGTTCATCCGTCGTATCGTGAAGGCTTTGGCATGGTGCTTCAGGAAGCGGGAGCTATGGGAAATGCAATTATAACAACAGATATCCCTGGTGCGGGAGAGGTTATGGAAAGAGATGTATCCTGTAAGCTTGTCCCTGCAAAAGATGTAGCATCGTTGGCGAATATGATGGAATATATGATAACTAATCCCGATATGGCACGTGAGATAGGCAGACAGGCATATGTAAGAACACAAAAGCTTTATGAAAGATCTATAATGCTTAATAATATAGCGGCGGATATTAAGGAAGTTTTAGGAGAATTATGATATGAGTATGAAACTAATGCTTGTTACATCTGATCATGATAATATCTTAGAGGCGCAGGCGGCAGGGGTCGACAGGATATTCTTTGATTTGGAGTATATAAATAAATCGGAGAGACAGAGAGGGAGAAATACCCTAATTCTGCATAATGACATTGAAGAAATTCCACAGATAAGAAAACTGATTACAAAATCGGAGTTGCTTGTCAGAGTCAACGCAATGTATCCGAATTCCAAAAAAGAAATAGATAAAGCCATAAATTACGGCGCGGATATTATTATGCTGCCAATGGTAGTTGATGCAGAGGATGTAAAGCTGCTTGTTGAGTATGTAGGAGGACGAGCCAAGGTAATGCCTATGATTGAAACTGCACAGTCGCTTGCGAGAATTGACGATATACTTGAGGTAGAAGGAATA
>CADBPJ010000263.1 GCA_902796445.1 uncultured Ruminococcus sp.
CGGAGGAGGTGGGATTCGAACCCACGAGCCCTTTCGGACTACCGCATTTCGAGTGCGGCCCGTTATGACCACTTCGATACTCCTCCATACGCCTTGTCCGAATTACCGCTTTAACGAACAACAACCATTCTACCATACAATATTTTATTTGTCAAGTCTTAATTGAGAAAAATTTGAAAAAATTTGCATAAATACTTGAATTTTGACCGAAAAAATGATATAATAAGTGATATATATTTTTTTGTTATAGTAAATTACAGTGGTGGGAAAATGATTCAAAAGGTTTGGAAATACAGGAACGAAACTGTCAATGCCGATATGGTGGAGAATGCCGCTCGGAATATGAATGTACCTAAGCTTGTGGCTCAGCTTATGCTCAATCGAGGTATTAGTGCACCTGATTTTAAAGCATTCCTGTCAAAATCAAAGCAGGGGATATTAAATCCTATGACAATGCTTGATATGGACAAGGCGACAGATAGGATTATAGATGCGATAAACAATGGCGAGCATATTGCCATATATGGTGATTACGATGTTGACGGAATAACATCAACGGCACTTTTGTATAAGTTTTTAAAGGGCTTAGGTGCAAAGCTGACATATTACATACCCGATCGCAAGGACGAGGGCTACGGCATTAACATAATGGCTGTAAATAAGCTTATAAAAGAGGGTATAAAGTTATTGATAACAGTGGACTGCGGAATTACCGCAATCGGCGAGATAGAGTTTGCAAAGCTTCAGGGTATGGACGTAATAGTTACTGACCATCATACGTGTAAGGAACGAATTCCGACAGCGGCTGTTGCGGTGCTTAACCCGAAACGTGAAGATGATGAATATGAGTTTGATTCATTGGCAGGTGTCGGTGTTGCGTTCAAGCTTGTGCTTGGACTTGCAATAAAGCTTGGACTTGACACAGGCAAGGTCTTTGATGAATACGTTGACCTTGCAGCAATAGGAACTATAGCTGATGTTGTATCGCTTATAAGTGAAAACAGAATTATAGTTGATCGCGGACTTGCCGTATTGCAAACACCAAAAAGATGCGGTATAAAAGCTTTGCTGGATGTAGCGGGAGTATCTGATAAAAAACTAAATGCCGGAACGGTTGCATTTTCCTTGGCCCCAAGAATTAACGCCGCAGGCAGGCTAAGCACCGCAACAACGGCAGTGGAGTTGTTGATTACCGACGATTTAGAAACTGCATCAAGGGTTGCCGCCGAGCTTGACAAAGCTAATAAGGATCGCCAGGAAACAGAGGTTGATATTCACGATGAGGCTCTGGAAATGATAAAGGCGGACAAGGACTTTAATAAAAAGAGTATAATCGTTCTTGGCAAAGAGGGCTGGCATAACGGAGTAATTGGAATTGTATGCTCTAAGCTTGTGGAAAAGTATCATAAACCTTGCATACTGATTTCAATAGAAAATGGTGTAGGCAAAGGCAGCGGCAGGAGTGTAGGCAACTTTAATCTGTTCGATGCATTGTCTGCTTGTGAATCTCTGCTTACAAATTTTGGCGGACATGCTATGGCGGCAGGTATGGGCATTGATGCTGATAAAATACCCGAATTTGATGCTAAGATAAATGAGTACGCAAAAAACAATCTGAAGCCAGAGGATCGCGTCCCTGTAGTTAAGATTGATAGTATATTAAACGGGTCAAACCTTAACTTGGCAACATCAAAAATGATTTTATCGCTTGAACCTTTCGGAGTGGGGAATGAAACACCTATATTTGCTGTAAAAGACGTTGAAATAACCAATGTAGGCGCAGTGGGTATTGATAAAAAGCATTTAAGAATGCAGATTATAAAAGATGGCGTAATAATAAATGCTATTGGCTTTGGCTTAGGTGAATATGCAGATGAATTAAGAGTTGGACAAATGGTACATATTGCATGCAAGCTTGACGTCAATACATACCAGGGCAAGGAAACAGCTCAGCTTGTGTTGGTTGATATAAAACCGATAAAATGACAATAGGGGGGATTTTTGTGGATAACACCGAGAGAAACGCAATACTTGAACCTGAAAAGATGCCACAACGAGACAGCAAAGATACTGACAAGCTTGTCAGTGAAATTGTACAAATGCTTAAAGGAATAAACCCTGATGCAAACACTGATATGGTAGAGGTGGCATATAGGCTTGCAAAATCCCTGCATAGCGGACAAAAACGTAAAAGCGGTGATCCGTATATTCTCCACCCTGTTAAGGTTGCTTATATTGCCGCACAGTTAAATCTTGATGTGAATGCTGTGTCGGCGTGTCTATTGCACGATGTTGTAGAGGATACAGGCTGTACGTATGATGACATTGCGGCACTGTTTGGAGAAACTGTTGCCGAGCTTGTGGACGGTGTTACGAAGCTTGCCCAGATCAAATACTCCTCACGTGAGGAACAGCAGGTGGAAAACCTGCGTAAAATGTTCTTTGCTATGTCAAAGGACATTCGTGTGGTTATGATTAAGCTTATAGACAGGCTCCATAATATGCGTACGCTAAAATATATGCCTCATGAAAAACAGTTAAGAATAGCAAAGGAAACCCTTGACGTGTATGCACCGTTGGCACATCGTCTGGGTATATCGAAGATAAAGATAGAGTTAGAGGACTTGGCACTTAAGTACCTTGACCCTGTAGCATATGAGGAAATACGCGAGAACATTCATCAAAAAAAGAGTGCTCGTGACGGTTATATTGCCGACATTATGGAAATATTCCGCAAAAAGCTTGCAGAAGTAAATATTGAGGCAACGGTTATGGGCCGTGCAAAGCATTTCTATAGTATATGGCGTAAGATGTATACTCAGGGCAAGACAATGGACAGTTTATATGACCTCTTTGCTGTAAGAATTATAGTAAACACAATTCAGGACTGCTATGCAGTGCTTGGGCTTGTGCATGAAATGTACACACCTGTACCTATGAGATTTAAGGACTATATAGCTATGCCGAAACCGAATATGTATCAATCACTGCATACAACGGTTATAGGCCCTAACGGTACACCGTTTGAAATACAAATTCGTACATGGGAGATGCACAGAGTAGCTGAAAACGGTATCGCTGCACATTGGAAATACAAAGAGGGTAAAAGCGGTGAATCTGAAATGGATTCAAAGCTTGAATGGGTAAGAACGCTCCTTGATACACAGCAGAATATTATAGATACAGATGAGTTCTTTAACACATTGAAATTTGATTTGTTTGCTGATGAGGTATTTGTGTTTACGCCTCATGGTAAGGTTGTGTCACTGCCTGCAAAGAGTACGGTTATAGACTTTGCATTTGCCATACACTCCGAGGTAGGCTATAAAATGAGCGGTGCTAAGGTGAATGGCAAAATTGTTACAAACGACTACGTGCTTGAAAATGGTGAAATAGTTGAAATCCTTACTGCAAATACACGTGGCCCGAGCCGTGACTGGCTCAAGATATGCCGTACTGCGCGTGCAAGGAACAAGATAAATCAGTGGTTTAAACGTGAAAGACGTGATGAGAACATTGAAGAGGGTAAGGAACTTATCGAGCGTGAACTACGCCGATTTGGCAATACCCATGCACAGCTCTTTAAACCCGAATGGGTTGCGATTATAACGAAACGTTACGGTTTCAACACCATTGACGATTTATACGCAGGAGTGGGCTATGGTGGCGTAACGGCAACAAAGGTTGTTTTAAGACTCCGTGAGGAATGGCTCAAAGAGGTGCGTAAAAATCAACAGCAGGACGATATTGAGAAAATTGTCGAAGCAGCATCTGAAAATAAAAAAAAAAAAAAAACGCACCGTGCATCTAACG
>CADBPJ010000264.1 GCA_902796445.1 uncultured Ruminococcus sp.
AATTTGAATACGCACAGGAGGCACTAAGATATGATGCTGTTGTGGATTATTTATTAAAACCCATCGGCAAGCGTGATCTGATCGATGTAGTTAAGAAAGTAAAACAACGTCTGGATAAAAAACTTATAGTAAGTAACTCTTATGAAGAAGAATTTATTTCGGGTTATTTGCTTGGCTCAATTGATAAAAAGAGCTTTATTGAATATATGGATAAATCAGATTTTAATATATATGACACACCGTTTTCCCTTGTTTCTGTTGAAATTAAAGATTATGACAATTATATGAATAATATCTGGCCGTATGGTAAGGACAGATTATATACAGCTATTGGAAATCAATTCTATACTATGGATATCAGGTTCATTTTATATCAGATATTACCTGATAAATTGATGTATGCAGTTTATCTTGACCATGATGTGACATACAGTAACTTTAAGAAAAAAATTGATAGTGCAACAATAGCTATAGAAGAATATCTTAACACAGAACTTAAATGCGAGGCTATTATCGAGGTTTTTCAAAGTGCAGAATCGTTTGTTGATATAAAAGCAAGTGAAAATGTAGCAGCTCAGATTAAAAATGCTATACAGATGACTTTAACTAATATATATAATAATGACTATGAAAAAACCTGTCAGGGAATAGAAAACGTATTTTTGCAGTACAAAAACAATTTGGATTTTTTGCATTTGTATACTGACGGTGTTTGTAACAGACTTTTTGATAGTGCACAATTGAAGAAAACATGGAGTCTGGATGTATATAAATATGATAGTGTAGATAGCTTGAAAAAGTTTATCTTTAATAATATAGATTATTTTAGAAGTAATATTAACGGCAAAGAAGTAATGCGTAATGCAATCATAAGCTATATAAAAGAAAATATAAGAAATGATATAGGTCTTGTGGATGTAGCTGAATTTATTGGTGTCACACCGCAATCATTAAGCAGGATTATGAAACGTGATTTTAATGTCAAATTTGTCGATTTAATCACGCAAATACGCATGGATACTGCAAAAAAATATCTGAGGGAGACAGATAAACCCGTAAGAAATATTATTGAATTGGTTGGTTTCCGTGATGAACGATATTTCAGGAAGATTTTTACAAACCATGTAGGGTGTACCCCAAGCGAGTATAGAAAAATGGTAGATAGAAGATAGTAATTTTAGATACTGTGGAAGTTTTTCTGTAAAAGTAGTTGAAATTAAAGACCTCCTATGTTTTATTTTACCATAGAAGACCTTTATTTTCAATATTTACAGAAAATCTTTCACAGTCATGTAGGCATTGTGGATGGACAGGGCATAAGCGGAAATATCCTTGTTATTCATTGCTCATCAAGTGCAAATAATGTTGTGGTATCCACAGCATCAAGCGTAGGTTTTACAGTATTTCGCAGACCGAATTGTTATTAAATCAATATGCACCAAGATTTTTTTGACAATATAATCTAATCTAATCCCGATATAATTATGATATAAAATAAATTAAGAGAATTTTCACTATGAAAACATCAAAAACAATTACCGCATTGGCAGTATCTGTATTATCGGTATTAATTTTAGCTACAGTATTCGCTGCAGAGATACCGAGGGCGACTGCTCCGCTCAATGCAACAGAGGGGCAAATCTTAATCGTCAAAAATCTTATAGGCGATATTCTTGATGAGGTACAGAATGGTTTAGGTTATGCGGAGGCAGAAAATAAGGCAGAGTCGAGGGTGTAGCACAGACTGTGAAAATCTGCACTCAGAGGAAATTAAGATTAATATGACAACCTATGAATTCATGAAGAAACTTATGAATAAACAAATTAACAAATGGAATTAATTGCCTTGAAAAATTTGATCCATTAAATTTGTGGAGAAAAAGGGACTTTATAAGTTTCTATGATGAAATGCGGTTTTTAAACATGGGAAATTGGGGAGGCAATTGGGATGAAGCTGTAGAGCTTGAAAAGCCAACGAACAATGACTTGGCAGAATATGTATTATCAGGTGCATTTCTTGAGTTCTGCAAATGCGGAGCAAAGTTAACGGACAGCACAATGAGAGAATGAAATCGTGATATCCATAACAGAGTTTATACATTAGTTGTAAATGAACTCATACCATGCGGACAAGCATATGCTCAGTGCTAAAAACCGAGAACAAAACTTTATGCAGTCTGCGGATTGTAATTTCATAAAGAATGTGTTACAATATTAAAGAGTGTTGTCGTATATGCGATGTTAAATTGGAGAGATAGTTATGCTTATAAATAACGAACAGTATTTTACAGTCGTTGAAAATATAAAAAGCGA
>CADBPJ010000265.1 GCA_902796445.1 uncultured Ruminococcus sp.
CGTGCAATGGAGCTTGGTGTTTCACCCGATATGCTCTCGCGAGTTTTTGACGGTCTTGGACGGCCGATAGACGGTGGTCCCGAAATTCTGCCCGAAAAGAGAATGGATATTAACGGTCTGCCTATGAACCCTGCGGCACGTAACTACCCACAGGAATTTATACAGACAGGCGTTTCTGCCATAGACGGACTAAACACGCTTGTACGCGGACAGAAGCTTCCGATTTTCTCCGCGTCAGGTCTGCCCCATGCACAGCTTGCGGCACAAATTGCACGTCAGGCTAAGGTACGCGGAACAGAGGAGCCGTTTGCCGTTGTATTTGCGGCACTCGGTATCACATACGAGGAGGCAGATTTCTTTATCAACTCCTTTAAGGAAACGGGAGCCATTGACAGAACGGTGCTGTTTGTAAACCTTGCAAACGACCCTGCTGTTGAAAGAATTGCAACACCGAGAATGGCGCTTACTGCGGCAGAGTATCTTGCATTTGAAGAGAATATGCACGTGCTTGTTATTATGACGGATATTACAAACTACGCAGATGCACTACGTGAGGTCAGTGCGGCACGTAAAGAAGTTCCCAGCCGTCGAGGCTATCCGGGCTATATGTACACCGACCTTGCAACGCTTTATGAGCGTGCAGGCCGTCAAAGAGGCAAGAACGGCTCAATTACTATGATACCCATTCTTACCATGCCCGAAGATGATAAAACCCACCCTATCCCCGACCTTACGGGATATATTACAGAGGGACAGATTATTCTGTCACGTGAACTGTATAGAAAGAATGTAGAACCTCCCATTGACGTTTTGCCATCTCTTTCACGTCTTAAGGATAAGGGTATAGGCAACGGCAAAACGAGAGAAGACCATGCCGATACTATGAATCAGCTATTCTCTGCATATGCACGAGGCAAGGATGCAAAGGAGCTTATGGTAATCTTGGGTGAGGCGGCACTTACAGAAATTGACAAGAAATATGCACAGTTTGCCGAGGCATTCGAGAAAGAGTACGTTTCACAGGGCTATACCACTAATCGTGATATTGAACAGACACTTGAAAAGGGTTGGGAGTTGCTTCGTATTCTGCCACGTTCGGAGCTAAAGAGAATCAAGGACGAATATCTTGATAAATACTATGAAGTATAAGGGGGGATTTATATGTCGCAAGCACAAGTAAATCCTACCCGAATGGAGCTTACTCGTCTTAAGAAAAAGCTTGTTACGGCACGAAAGGGACATAAACTGCTTAAGGACAAGCGAGATGAATTGATGCGTCGGTTTATGGAGCTTGTTAAGGAAAACCGTATTCTTCGTGAAAAAGTTGAAAAAGGCATCGCACAGTCAAACAAGAATTTTGCACTTGCCGCAGCTGTTATGAGTGATGAAGAGGTCAAAACCGCACTTCTTGCACCAAAGCAGTCGGTATCGGTTGATGCATCAAGCAAGAACGTTATGAGTGTCAATGTACCTGTGTTTGACTATAAAACACGAACTGCAGACAAGAATGATATATTCTCATACGGCTTTGTATCCACATCTGCCGATCTTGACAGTGCTGTGCAGTCGCTTTCAGACGTTTTTCCCGATATGCTCCGTCTTGCCGAGGTGGAGAAATCGTGTGCAATGATGGCGGCAGAAATTGAAAAAACACGCCGCCGTGTTAATGCTCTTGAGCATGTTATGATTCCCGATTATATGGAAAAGATACGTTATATCACAATGAAGCTTGACGAAAACGAGAGAAGTACACAGATTAGACTGCTCAAGGTCAAGGATATGATGCTTGAGAAGAACTATAATGAAAAGCACTCTAAATAATGAAAAGTAATCAAATTGGCTGTTGCAATTTTTTGTAGCAGCCTATTTGATTATCTGTTGTGGCAATGACAAAATAATATTCAGGTTTCCGTTTCTGCAACGGAGTTCGTTTATGAACTCCTGCTCGCTTGTGTCAGGGCGCATAACCACATTATAGCATACCTCAAACAGCGAACCTAAATCCGTTGTTTTTACTCTTGTAAGGCTGTGCTTTTGTGTATACTTGTCGAGTATATCGCTAAATGCATCTTCATAATTCAAATCCTCGGGTATTACTATTCTCAATGACTTTATTCTGTGTGTCTTTTCAAACACATTGAATTTCTCAAGCAGGATAATTGCTAAACACAGAACTATAACAAACATTGCACCGTATCCGTAAAGCCCTACCCCGCACGCAAGGCCTGCGGCTATATCAAAGAATATAAAGCCTATGTCCTTGGCATCACCGGGTGCACTGCGAAATCGGATTATCGAAAGCGTGCCTGCAAGGCTGAATGCACGTGCTATATTACTGCCAATAAACAGGATTATGACCGAAAGTATAATCGGAAGCATACAAAGTGTAACGGCAAGACTGCGTTGATAATATTCTTTATTCTGTGTTTTATAATATGTAAATGCAATAATTCCGCCAAGTAAAAGCGATATTACCATAGTTATCATACTGCTCAAAACCGTTAAGTCAGATGATGTGTTTATAAGTAGCTGATTAAAAAAATTGCTCATTTTCTTTCTCCTTATATTGCCTTTTTAAATTCTGTTCCGTATTTTGAAAAGCTTTGCTTCTTTATATTGTATCGTGTAAGCATATCTGTTAGCCACAAAGGCATTGCCTTTGATGTTTTTATCTCCATAAGATAAACCTCACCGTTCAGGAGATTTTCGCCATAATCCCCCTTACTTAAGTCTAAATCGTAACGGCGGGTACGGATATTTTGGTCAAAGGATATTCTTAAATCGTTGTTGTCCTTTTCAAAATATGCAATCCTGTCATAGGCAAGATATACCTTCGGCTGTAACGAATAGACCTGAAGAAAATATTCTATTTCCTTTACTACCTGCAAATTCATATAATCCTTTGGCTTAGGCGGTATGGTGCTGTTTAAAAATCCGCATGCTTCAGATAGCGTTAAAACTGTTCGGCGTTTATTGACAATACCTCTGTATTTCTTTTTTATTTCAAGAAAAACTTTTGTGTTATTATCAGGCACTCCGTACGCACGCAGTCTTAATTTTTCCTTATATTCAGGCTTTGACAAGGATTTTCGTACCAAGTAATCATCGGATGTATCATAGTAAATATTAGCAATAGTGTACGGATTATGGTCGCGGTTGTATTGGTCAAGTATCATATGTGTGTCCATAATCTTTATTACTTTTTCGAATATTTCCCTATCAATTATATACTTTTGTTCATATCTGTTAAAAACCTCAATTGCCATATATATAACCTCCTTCGATGTATATATATTAACAACGAAAAATTAAATTATCATTAGAACAAGAAGGGGCTTAATGGATTTAGATGCAGAATTCGCGAAACGAGGGACTGTAGCAAAACTCATATGAGTTTTGCGGCGCCTTTTTCCAATTAAAAAACAGAAAAAATCGGTCAAACACACCGTGACGACGTTATAGCCTACAGCCACTTGCGTTAGAATTTGCCTATACTCTAAAAAACTACATTTTATAAAATGTTGTGATACAATTGATGGGTGACAAAAATATAGGAAAATCAAACCAAGTATGATATAATGTTAATAACCACAAAAACAAATATCAGAACGGAGTGATTTTCCTATGAATA
>CADBPJ010000266.1 GCA_902796445.1 uncultured Ruminococcus sp.
AATAAAAAATGAACAGGATACCGATTACGTTACTTACAGGTTATCTTGGTGCAGGTAAAACCACACTTATGAATTATATTCTGTCAAATCAGCAAGGGTATAAGGTTGCGGTTATAGTCAATGACATAGGTGAGGTTAACATTGACTCATCATTGATACAAAAGGGCGGTGTTGTAACAGAAGAGGACAGCAGTCTTGTGCCCCTTACAAACGGTTGTATCTGTTGTACACTAAAAACAGACTTAATGGAGCAGATTGCAGACCTTGTTAAAAGCCGTAAGTTTGACTATATCCTGATTGAGGCAAGCGGAATATGTGAGCCTATGCCGATAGTCCAGACTATTGCAATGATGGACGGCACAGTGCCAAACAGTAACATACCGCCTATAGTCCGCCTTGACGGAGTTGTGACAGTGGTTGATGCATTGCGTTTGCGTGATGAGTTTGCGAGCGGTGAACGTCTTATGGAGGACACTGACGAGGACGATATTGAAAATTTGCTTGTTGAACAGATTGAATTTTGTTCAACAGTGATTATAAATAAAGTCGATGAAATTGATGAAACAGACCTTAAAAAGGTACGAGCTGTTGTAAGGGCACTACAGCCTAAGGCAAAGCTTATTGAAACAAATTATGCTAAAGTTGATTTAGCTGATGTACTTGACACAAATCAGTTTGATTATGACAAGACATTCGCATCAGCAGGCTGGATAGCAGAATTTGAAAAGGACGAGGAAGAAGAGCATCATCATGACCATGATGAAGAGGAACACGAGCGTCACTGCCACGAGGAAGGACATGAGTGTCACTGCCATGACCACGATCACGAACACCACCACCATCATCATCATGACCATTGCCATTGCGGTGACTCAGATGATGAAGAGTATGGCATAGGCACATTTGTATACACACGTCGCAGACCGTTCAAGCTTTCAAAGCTAAGAAAGTGGCTTAGTGAAAGTTTCCCGACAAACGTAATACGTTGTAAAGGAATTGTGTGGATTGACGTTGACAATAATATGTCATTCGTTCTTGAACAGGCGGGCAGACAGATAAATATGTCTGAAAACGGAAGATGGTTTGCATCTGCACCGAAAAAACAGCTTGAAGAATTTGTAAAAAAAGACCCGTCCATAATGAAGAATTGGGACGATAAGGTTGGCGACAGAATGATAAAGCTTGTATTTATCGGCAAGAAGATGGACAGAGAATTTATCGAAAGTGAGCTTGACAAGCTTTTAAAGTAATCACTGTTTTGCGAAAAATATATAAATGACGATACAGACGGACAATACAGTTAATAATATAACAACCTCAGGCAGATATTCGAAAAACAGGTGAGTGTCATTGTCGGGTGATTGTTCAAAATTTGGTTGCAATGCTGAAAAATCATCATTCATTTTAATGGCAGTAACATAGTATCCTTTATCATCACGTTTTACTGTCATTGAACTGTATTCAAATACAGGCGGATTTTCACCTTGAGTGTAGTAGTTAGAGAATACAACGTATTCTGACCCGTCAGGCTGTGGTATGATTTTCACGATGTCGCGGACATCGGTTGAAAAATACTCATCATATCCGCCGTAGAAAGAATAAAATCCGTTGTTCTCGCAGTAACCAAGCTCAGTTAACATATGCGGCTTGGGTGTTGGCGGAGTAATTCGAAAAGCACGATATAGTGCATCGAAAACAAAGTCACTGTTACACATTGTAACTGTCCCTGAATTTACAGCATGTGGCGGGACGGGTGAGAGTATCTTAAAATTTTGATAGCTATAGAAAAATCTGATCATAAGCTCATCTATGTCATAGTCACGGCTGTCAAAGTTGCCAATGTCAGCACATGCTTTTATGAGTGTTAAAAGCTCGGTTTTGTCGTCATTTTCAGCGTTTGCAGGTGTTGCAAAACATTCTAAAAGCACGATAAGAATAATTATAATCTTCAAGACAAATCACCTCTTGGATATTTTATCCCAACATAAACAATGTATGGGTTGAAATAAATGGAAACATACGAAAGGATAAAGCTATGCACAACGATATAAAAGAAATCTTGCTTACAAAGCAGGAGATTGATATGATGGTACACAAAATTGCGTCAAGCGTAAATGATGATTTTCGCGGTGAAGAAGTAACGGCTGTTGTAATATTAAAGGGCAGCATAATGTTTGCCGCAGACCTTGTACGTTGCCTTACAGTAAATGTAAAGCTTGATTTTATGCAGGCATCAAGCTATGGCAGCGGTGTTGAGTCGAGCGGTGTAATAAACATCAAAAAGGATTTGGAAACTGATGTTAAAGGGAAAAACGTTCTCATAATAGAGGATATTGTAGACAGCGGCAGAACACTGTCACTTTTGCGTGAGGAAATCGAGAAACGCGGAGCGAAAAAGGTAGCAATCGCATCGCTTTTGTCAAAACCATCAAGACGTGTTGTGGACGTTAAGATAGAGTACATAGGCACAGAAATACCTGATGAATTTGTTGTAGGCTATGGCTTGGATATGGACGAAAAATACAGACAGTTAGACTATATAGGTATCTTAAAACCTGAGGTTTATATGTCATAATCCCATAAATTTAAAAAATCTATTGTCAAAAACAAAAAAATATAGTATAATCTACTTATTGAAAAATTAGGAGGAATATAATGGAACAGCAGGATAGCTCAAGATTAAAGCAGATCTTAAAAAATCGCCGTGATAAGCTTGCGGAGTACGTAGAGGCAGGAATGGACCCCTTCCAAATTACAAAGTTTGACCGTGATGCAAGCACAAAAGAGATAAAGGATAACTTTGAAAATTTCGAGGGTAAAGTGGTTACACTTGCAGGAAGACTTATGTCAAAACGTCGTATGGGTAAGGTAGGATTCGGCGATCTTGCAGACCGTGACGGACGTATTCAGATATTTGCTAAAAAGGATATACTTGGTGACGAGGAATACGAGAGATTTAAAAAGCTTGATATAGGCGATATAATCGGTGCTACAGGCGAGGTATTCAAGACTGAAACAGGCGAGATTTCTGTGCGTGTATCAAAGCTTATACTATTGTCAAAGTCATTACAGCCGTTGCCTGAGAAATTTCACGGTATGACAGATACCGATATGAGATACAGACAGCGTTATGTTGACCTCATAATGAATAATGATGTTAAGGACACGATGATTAAGCGTTCAAAAATCTTATCAACTATCAGACATTACCTTGACGGACAAGGCTTTTTGGAGGTTGAAACTCCTGTCCTTGTATCAAATGCAGGCGGTGCTGCGGCACGTCCGTTTGAAACGCATTTCAACGCACTTGACGAGGATTTCAAGCTAAGAATATCATTGGAATTATACTTGAAGCGCCTTATAGTCGGCGGACTTGAAAAGGTATATGAAATCGGCAGAGTGTTCCGTAACGAGGGACTTGACACACGTCATAACCCTGAATTTACACTTATGGAATTGTACCAGGCATATACAGACTATCATGGCATGATGGATTTGACAGAGAATTTGTACCGCCACGTGGCACAAGAGGTTTTAGGCACAACTAAAATCACATACAACGGCATAGATATGGATTTAGGCAAGCCATTTGAAAGAATTACAATGGTAGATGCTGTTAAGAAATATGCAAATGTTGACTTTAATGAAATAACAACACTTGAAGAGGCGCAAAAGGTTGCAAAGGAGCATCATATCGAGTATGAGGCACATCATAAGAAGGGCGATATATTGAACCTGTTCTTTGAGGAGTATGTAGAGGAGCATTTAATTCAGCCTACATTCGTTATGGACCACCCAATCGAGATTTCACCGCTTACAAAGAAGAAGCCCGAAAATCCCGAATACGTTGAACGTTTCGAGTTCTTTATGAATGGTTGGGAAATGGCAAATGCATATTCGGAGCTTAATGACCCAATCGACCAGAGAGAGCGTTTTAAGGCACAGGAGGAGCTTTTAGCAAAGGGTGACGAGGAGGCAAACACAACCGATGAGGACTTTATGAACGCATTGGAGATAGGTATGCCCCCAACAGGCGGTATAGGCTTTGGCATCGACCGTATGTGTATGCTTTTGACAGATTCCGCCGCCATCAGGGATGTTTTATTGTTCCCGACAATGAAGCCGCTAAACGACTAAATGGCGTAGGTGTGCGGTTTGTAAGGATTGAAAGTTAAAACTCACGACCAATTTACGACCAAATAAAGAGAGTTGCTTCGTCGGCAAAACAAAAGGCTAACAACTTAATCTAACATATTCCGTGAACTCAAGGGAGAGAGTTGATGTGTATATCAATAATGAGCTGATATTTAACGGCAATACCGAAAATGCGAAAAATATTGTATATCAGCCTGAAAATTCGGGTGACTACTCGATTACGATTGTCATCCATAGCAGTTTCGACGAGTCATGGGTGGGAGTAAGCAAAGCAGTTGTTATTACAAAATAAATTTTTTTCTAAAAAGATGTATGAAATCCATTTTCGGGACGTCGAGGACGACGTCCCCTACATCTGTATGGGATGCATTTTAGTTTTGCAAATTCTGCATCTAAATCCATTCAGACTACAAGAGGCCGTCGCATAATGCAACAGCCCCTTATTTATTAAGATTGAATACACGGCAAAGAAATTTCAATTTTCGTTCCGTTGCTGTTTGATGAAATAATTTTACAGCCATATTCGGAACCGAATAATAACTTAATACGCATATTTACATTTGCAATACCGATATTTTTGTCCGGCAGGGAAGAAGTATCATTCAAAATTTCTTGAATTTCTTTTAATCTTTCCTCGCTCATACCAATGCCATCGTCTTCGATGGTAAAAACAACACGGTCACTGTAAATGCGGTTACATATTTTTATCGTACATTTTCTTTCGGCAGGAATAATTCCGTGAACAATAGAATTTTCCACAATTGGTTGAAGTATCAGCTTCGGAGTCATCAAATTTTCTGACTCATCGTCAATATCATAAACTGTTTCAAACAAGTTTTCAAATCGAACCTTTTGAATAAACAGATACTTTTTTATATAATCTATTTCGCTGCTGATAGGCATAAACTTATTGTCATTACGAAATGTTACACGCAGAATATCAGACAAGTTATAAACCATAAGTGAGATTATATTTTCATCTCCAAACAACTCATATGCTTCAAGGTATATAATTTCGAGCGTATTAAATATAAAATGCGGTTGAATTTGTACTTCAAGAGCATATTTATTTGCATCATTTAACTGTTGGAGCCTTTTTGCAAGCTCATCTTGGAGCTTTTGCTTATCGTTGATATAATCTATAAGCAATTCGGTTATATAATTAAGCTCTGTATATTGATAATTTGAAGCAATATCCTGAATATTGATATTATTTTTTTGGTTACTCAATGTTGAAACCATTTTATTTATAGGCAAATATGCCTTTTTTGCACGAATATATGAAAGAGCAAGCGCAATAAGCAGTAATGTCGCAAAGGACACAGGGATAATGAATAAAAGTGTTTCAAAAATCTGTCTATTGAGTGCTGTGTTATCATAAACATATACGCAATCCCAATTGTAATCATCCAAGTAAAACAGCTTGCTTGTGAGGCCGTGGTTAAAAAATGATGATTTTTCGGTATCTGTACTGCTTGAGAGAATTTTTTTAACACTCTCAGGATCAATTCCTGAATTTAACAACCCAGTGTTATTTTGTTTATCCCGTATTAAAAAGGAACAGTCATTATCGTAAAAGATTTCAGATATACTTTTTTGGAGAACTGCGGCATTTATAACGATAATACAAATATTATCATCTGAAATGGTTGAATCAATAACCTTATACAGCATAATATATCCCGGCTTTCCGTTGGGTTGAGTTGTGCTTTTTACGGATAAGCGGACAGGACCGATATTGTTTATTAAAGACTCATCATACCATACGTATTTTGAGAAATCATGTGTCATTTTAAAGCCGTTATTTGATATTACATAGTTTTTATCGGGAGAGCAAAGATATATGGAATTAATATAATCATTGCCTACAATTTTGTTTGATAAAATTGACTTAATACGATGTGTAATATTATAGCAGTCAATCGTATTAGCTTTTGAAACGTCAGTAATTAAAAAATCTTTAACATCTAAATCAGAGGAAAGCGATACAAAAATATTTGTACAGTAATCGAGCGTATTTGCAATCAACTGATTTGATTGTTCTGTTGCCTGAGTTCTATATAAGCTTTTACTTGTATTTGCATAGTTGTATATAAAATATCCCAACAGGATAGTGATTATAAATATGAACGACAGCATAATCACAAAGCAATCCTTAAAATATCGAAAAAAGAGGGAGTAAGTTTTTTTAGCCATTAGTATTACCTCCCATAAATTTATTGCGATATTCCGATGGTGACATACCGCAGTTTGATTTAAAGAATTTTGTGAATGAACGAATATTTTTATATCCTACAGCATCACTGATTTCATATATTTTCATATTTGTATTCAAAAGCAAATCTTTTGTTTTATTCATTCTGCAGGAGATCAGAAAATCTATGTAATTCTGACCAACAACACTTTTAAATATTCTTGAAAAATACGTAGGAGAAAGATATGCCATTGCGGCAAGGTGCTCTAAAGAAAGGTCCTCCATATAGTGATGTGCAATATAATTTCTGATACGCAGAATATTTTTCTTTTGCAGATTTGTGTCTTTCATCATTATGGCAAGCTTGATAAAAAAGTCATTTACAAAGCTTAAAAGGCTTTCGGTGGTGTTGCAAGCCTTCAGAGTATTGAAATAGTCATCAAACAAATTATTATTTTGTTCGCTGTTGTTATCCTCCACAATTATCGTCAGCAAATCGGGCTTTATATTTTTAAGAAGGTTAGAGAAATAATCCTTTAATTGCGACAAATCAAGCGATGATATAAGCTTTGAAATAGTCGATAAAGTATCAGATGCGTCATTTGTATTACCTGAGTTAACGTCAAAGACAAGTGATTGTTCGAGCTTTCTTAACAAGTCGCTGTCCTTAGCGGGAAGAGAAGAATTGAAGGTATCGCAAAGCTTTAGCACCGTTTCATAGCACGACAATTCCGAGATGGCAGATTCCACGTCAGAAATTTCTGTAATAGATTGACACAGCTCACGTGAGAAATCCCAAAAAGCATTTTTGAAAAAGGTTTTTGAAAACATAATATATTTTACGGAATTGTAGTCGCACATCAGATAATACGCAAGTATTGAGGCTTGATTTAATGAAGCCAAATTCTGAAACAAATTCATTAAAGCCTCCGCATCTCTTTCGATAGGAGACTCAAAGTCAATTTTAAGTAAAGCGCAGGCATAATCAGGCGTTACATTTAATTGAATACGTTCGAACATTCCGCTTATTGCCGAGAAATCCTTATAAAACCCGTTAGCTAAATTATTGAGCATATCACGGCGGTAATAAGAAATAAATTCCGACTCATTTTTTGCCGCATCAAGCTTTATTTTCAGATTTTCAAAAGCAGATTTAATCTCATCAATTTGCACAGGCTTAATGAAATAATTTTCAACGCCGAATTTCAAAGCAGAGGTTGCAAAGTTAAAATCCTGATATCCGCTTAAAAATATCACATTAGTCTGAGGCGAGTTATTATAAACGTATTCAGCAACATCAATTCCCGAAACGTGTTTCATACAAATATCACAAAGAACACAATCTACGTGATTATGCTTGAGATGCTCTATTACTTCTTTACCGTCTGAAAAGACCTTGGCAAGTTCAAAACCCAAGCTTTCCCAATTTATAATTTTACTCAAAAGAGTAGTAATTTTCGGCTCATCATCGGCAATTACAAGCTTGTACATATGTTAACCCCCTTTTTCTGATTCGAATAAAATACCTGCTCGAAAGTGCAGGCGGTAAAGCTCCAAAGTCTTTTGTCCTGTGTGTATTATAACATATTATTTTATAGTATTTCAATAGTATT